>NZ_JBFSTC010000043.1:0-39894 GCF_041466605.1 Vibrio sp. 10N.247.310.17
CTCGTTAGTGATTGTACTCACTTAACTCAGTGTCCAAAACTTCTGGTGCGGATCAACATGCCAATCACGAAATTTACAGGCAATAAAAGTTAGTAGGGGTTTTCAAATGGAGAGCTCTGAGAGGGGCAATTTAGGAACTAAGATTCGCCTCAATTCTGAAAGTAGCCAAACGAGAAATGCTTCTACGGTTGGGATACAACTTGATGCGATAATCAACGGTACGTCTAGAGGTGTGGGTGTCAACGCTCATACAAGACCAACAACAGTCAATACTACTATCAGACCAAAACCTGCGATTCCAACGATTGTTAGAAATACTGAATTAGCTGTAGAAAGAAGAACGATAAAGTTGTCAAGCAGCTATGACGTTGATCCTAAAGACACAAAAAGAAATCTTTTATCAAAACAACTCTAAGGCAAGGTAAACAACAATGAGTACAATGGAAGCTCTTGAAAATCAAGTGGCTGCGCTTCTAGCGGAACGTCCATTAGAAGCACATCGAAGTGCTGACAATAAAGCGTTGATCGAGAAAGCTGCGCGTAAAGAGATACAATCAATGGGATCAGATAAAGCTCTATTTACTGATCATCATGAATTTACCTCTGGTATGCGTGAGTCTGTTATCAATGGCCCAGCCCAAACTCTATCTAAGTGGGTTTCTCGTTGTGATGACACAATCACAAATATACGCCATCGATTAGAAGATAACGATGAAAGTAAGCACAATTCTGAAGTGTCAAAACTTGAAGAAGAATTTGAAAAACAAGTAGCAATTACTAAAGAAAGTTTTTCACGAAAAAATGATTACACATTAAAAAAAGATAACTATACGAAAGCGGAACAAGTTTATGAAAAGATGAACAAAGCGCAGGGAGGTAAAGCACCAATTAAAGCCAATCATTTGCTCTACTTCTTTGTTATGGTTCTTTTTTCTTCTGTTGAGTTTTTTATAAACTACAGTACTTTTAATGCAAAATATGCAGTTCCAACGTTAGCTGTAGGTTCTACATTACTTATTGCGGTTATGTTTGCACTTGCTGGTCACTTTCAAGGTAAATATCTAAAACAACGTTTAGAGCTTGTAGGACCTAGTGTTGAACAGCGAAAGAAACAACACCAAATTCTTGTTTTAATTTTTTCGGTTTCTTTAGCGTTAATCGCTTTAGCTGCAATCTCCATTGTAAGGCAGCAGGTAATTGCAGATGAATTGGCAGCGCAAGGCGGGGGCTTATTGGCTGATGAGTTTGGTCCACAACAGTCGCCATTCGAACTACTTATACCTTTCCTTTTAATGAACGTGCTAGTTTGGTTTGGTGGAATTGCAATTTCTTATTTTCTACATGATGCGATACCTGGTTATCAAGAAGCATACAAAAACTTAGTTAAAGCTCGTAAGGAATTCAATGTCTTAGATGATAAACTACAACAAGAAATCACTCGTCATAAAGCTGAGCATGAGAAAAGCTTAGAAGAACTTGTCAACTCAACAGAGTCAGAGAGAAGAACTTCACAGAAACTTGAACAGCTAGCGGAAAAAGTTGTTGTGAGAAAGTCGAATATTCTGAGAGATTCAGCAATGGTCATCAATGATGACCTGAATCACTATCAAAATATTCTAACGACTATGGCTAAATCAAGTGGATTGACTGACCTCAAGATCGGCTACCACGAAGAATCTATTGATACTTACCGTAAAAGAGATATCAAAATTGACTTAGATAAACTTCAAGCAATCATCGGAGCATAATTGTGAAAAAGATTAACCTATTGGCATCATTACTAATGTTGAGTTTTGCAGGCACATCTCAAGCGGCACTAATCAAAACAGCAGATCTTAATAAGTACTGTAATTACGAAAAGTCTCAACGTCAAACGATTGTCTATTTAGATCAAAATTCTATTGGTAAAAATGATAGAGATTGGTTTAGAGATATCATTAACAAACTTGACTATTTACCATCGGAAAAGCTATCAATTGTTCAAATTAACGATGCTAGCCGTGTCGAAGAGTTATTTTCAAGTTGTTACCCAAAGATTAGTGATGCGACTTATAAGAAGCTTCTCGAAAATAAGGGCTTTTTGGATGCTGACCCAAAAAAAGTCTTAGCTGATGACCAAAAGCTGTTTAAAGGTCGAATCTTTGGCGCATTTTCTAAGGTGATGGAATCTTCTGAACATGCAACTAAGCCTAATTTTGACTCTCAATCGCTGCCAAAAAAGTCTATTGTCGAAGCATTATACTATGACGCATCACGTACCGAGCTTGTTAATGGTTTATCAAGAGTGATCATATATTCTGATATGTTAGAGAATTCAACAACGTATTCATCTAACAAAAAGCCTATTCCTGCAGCAGTTGCCACTGCTGAGAGGTTTCCAGTTAGCTACTCTAACGCAAGTATTTATGCTTATGGTGTTGGTACAACCACTAAAGGGACCGATGGTCGCTCGCTTGAAGTGTTTTGGAAAAACTACTTTAATCTTGCAGGTGCAAACTTAGTTTCTTTTCAGCAACAGTTACCACCCAAATCAAATGCAATCAGGTCAGATGTTCGTTCGTACAAAGGTGTTATGGATTTAGATGGACGAAATATAGCACTATCGTTACGTTTATCTAAGAAACAAGGGCAAAGTAGTGGAACGTTAACAAGCAGTTTTTTTGCAATTAAAGACGACCTTTATCCTTTGAAAGGTACTTTTAGTTGTAAAAATAACCAATGTAAGATCAGTGCCAAGCTTGCGTTTACGGCTCCTATTGAAACATTTTCATTCCAGAAAGATGATGTGCTTGCTTTAACTGGTTCTTTTGATGGAAAGCTGAAAGGTATTATTGGCTCTGAAGATGATACCACCACTACTGAGACTGGTGATAAGTTTCAATATAATGTTATTTTCGATGCAGACAGTACACTAACTTTTTAAACTGGTTATAGTGTCTTCCCCTGAAATAGATTGACAATCTTTTGCAAGCCAGTAACGCAAGTTGCTGGCTTTTTTAGGTTCATCGCGGATTAGCGGGAACTCAAAAACGGTAGTAAGTGATATGGTTTAGTCGCCAAAAAAAATCATACAAAAACTACAGTTTCAATGCCGAATCATACTTTCCTATCTTCATTCTGGGAAGGCTTTCAAATAGTAAAGTTTCACCAGACAGCATCACTTATTACCCTTACTCTCAAACCTAACTCTGAGGCTAAATGCCTTTACGGTCTTGAGGCCGAAGCTATCCATGAGTATCAATGACGTCATGTGAAAGAGGCTATGTAGCTCGGTATTCCTGTTGAACTTTCCGTTCAAATACGAAGAATTAAGTGTCATGACTGCGGCATAAAAACAGAATCTCTATCTTGGTTAGAGCCTTATACTCGTATAAAGAAGCGCCTAAAAAGCTATATAGAACAACTACTACCTCTTCTTTCCACTAAGTATATCTCCCAGTTAACGAGCGTTCATTGGCACACCAATAAAGAGATAGATAAACGCCGACTTCTACAAGTTGTACCGTCAGTTAAATGGGGGAAGCTAAGGCAACTCGTCATTTTTAAAGGACATCGATATGCCACGGTCATCGCTGACGCTAAGACTCACCAAGTCATTTGGATAGGATTATGCCGTAGCCGCAAGGACATACGACCGTTCTTCGAGCAACTAGGCGAGTATGGGATAAATATCGAAGCGGTCACAATGGACATGAATACGGCTTTTGATCTTGAAGTTCAAGCGCACTGCCCGAACGCAAAAATCGTTTACGACTTATTCCATGTTGTAACGAAGTTCGGCCGTGAGGTGATGGATAGAGCCAGAGTCGACCAAGCTAACAAACTCAAGCAAGATAAAAAAATGAGCCCATGGGTGAAGCTCTCACGCTGGATACTGCTGAAAAACAGACGTAACTTAAATGCACGACAAGATAGCTATCTTACTGAAATATTGCATATCAATAAGGACTTAATGACCACTTATATACTCGGAGCACAACTCAAAGAGCTTTGGTATTGTGAATCAGAAGTACATGCTAATGGATCGGCTAGTACACAAAGTCATCGACTAGAACTGAGAGGTGAGTCAAGGAGAAAACTGGCGCAATCCGATCACTTCGAGTAAAAATAAGAAGAGAGAAAAACGGCAGGATCTGCTGAGCGGAATAAACCGAAACAGCTGATCGCAATCACCGAAATACGCAACTATTGCCTCTTTTACAGGAACGAGCTCAGCACGACGAATTCTGTCACGCCCTTTTCCCCTGATTGTCACATTGACGAGATATACCGAGCAATGAGCAAGCTTTACTTAAGGTAGAACGGGTGGCGAATCTAAGTAATTCACTCACTCTAATCGACATTAAGCTTCTGGATTGAAGTGGTCTAGAACCACTTCGTGGTGAGTCTTAGTCTTGAACTTGTTGAAGACGTGTTCAATCTGACCTTCTTCATCAATTAGGAAGCTAATACGGTGCAGACCGTCGTACACTTTGCCCATGAATTTCTTCTCTCCCCAAACGCCAAACTGTTCAGCAACGCTGTGGTCTTCATCAGATAGCAGTGTGAAGTTTAGAGATTTCTTCTCGACGAAATTTGGTAGGCGTTTTACTGGATCAACACTCACACCTAGAACAACCACATTTAGGTCATCAAGCTGTGCTTTGATATCACGCAGGCCTTCAGCTTGCACAATACAACCTGGAGTCATTGCTTTTGGGTAAAAATAGAACAGGACTTTTTTACCTTTGAAGTCACCAAGAGATACGATATTGCCATCTTGATCAGGAAGAGAAAAAGCAGGTGCTGGAACACCAGCCGTTAGCGTATTCATGATATTTCCTTTTTAAAAACTGTTTTTGATAAAGTTGAGCGAGCCTTGTACGGATAGGCTCTGACACAGCGCGTCAAATTCTTCTTGTAGCTGCATCAAATTACATTCTGATTGCACAGAAGCGGTAATAGAGATATGGAATTGGTCGTTATCGAGCTGAACTTTAGATTTATTGATGGTTCGCGCACTTAACGAATCGAGGCCGATGTTTCGGTCTGCGAAGAACTGGGTAAACTGCTCGGTAAGGCCGATTTTATCGTCTGACTCAACGAACACCTCTACTGTGTAAGAGTTCTCAATAACATCATGAGTTGAGGTTCGCTTCATAATCGTAATCAAGTCGTGCTCTTGTCCAAGCAAGGGCAGGGTGGTTTCAACGCGGGTGATGTTGTTTGCCTTTCCAGACAGCAGCATGATAAGCGTAAATTCTTCGCCAAATAGAGCGATACGGCTATCAATAATGTTACAGCCTGATTGGGTGACTAAATGAACCACTTGGTTGCATACACCTGGGCGATCTGTGCCCACAGCTGTGATTACTAGATGTTGAGTCATAAAATCACGTCTCTTATATTCCATTGATTCATGCATGTTAGCACAGTTAGCTAGAGGAATAAGTGTGTGCTTGGGGCTTTTATGAGGCACTTTGCTTCAAATATGTAACAAGTAATAGGAATATTTAGAGTGTTCAAAATTCAAAGAGTGGTGTGAGAGCATTACTTACTTGTTACTGACATCGAGTGCTGAGCTATTCGCTAGATTGAGTGTAGGTTACCCAAATTCTAGGTCGAACGCGGTTATAAGTCGTTTTACCTCAAACATACGACAATATTTACTGCAGATGTTGCTGGTAAGCCACTTTAATGTCTTGTGTTTATTGATTGGCTTACAGTAACATGCAAAAAGAATAAATTAAGGGAGATAGACATGTTTTCAGGAAGTATCGTTGCGCTAGTTACACCATTTAATACAGATGGTGAAGTGGATTTCGACAGCCTTAAAAAGTTAGTTGATCACCATGTTGCAGCAGGTAGTGATGGTCTGGTTGCGGTTGGCACAACTGGTGAGTCTTCAACACTCACTATTGAAGAGCATGTCAAAGTCGTCAATAAGGTCGTTGAATTTGCTGATGGCCGTATTCCTGTTATTGCTGGTACGGGTGCAAACGCAACTCACGAATCTGTACTTTTCAGCCGTTTGCTCAATGGTTCTGGTATTGCTGGTTGCCTGAGTGTAACACCGTACTACAACAAACCGACTCAAGAAGGTTTGTACCAACATTACAAAGCAATTGCTGAAGTCAGTGACGTTCCACAGATCCTTTACAATGTACCTGGTCGCACTGCGGTAGACTTGTTGCCAGAAACGGTTGCTCGTCTTGCCGAGATCGAAAACATCGTTGCACTTAAAGATGCGACGGGTGATCTTGAAAGAATTGCAATTCACCGTGAACTTTGTGGCGAAGACTTTATCTTACTAAGTGGTGATGACTTAACAGGTCTTGAATTTGTTAAGCGTGGTGGCGATGGCGTGATCTCTGTAACGAACAATGTTGCAGCTGCTGATATGGCGACTATGTTCAAGCTAGCGAAGGAAGGCAAGTTTGAGGAAGCTGAAGCGATCAATGAGCGTTTGATGCCTCTACATAAGAATTTGTTCGTTGAGTCTAACCCTATTCCCGTAAAATGGGCGGTTCACAAAATGGGTCTGATTGCTGAAGGTGGCTTACGTCTACCACTGACTGAACTGTCAAAACCAGCTCAACCTGTTGTTGCTCAAGCAATGACTGAAGCGTGCATTTACTAAAAACGTATAAAGCAATGCCGAAGCGAACCTTCGGCATTTAGGAGTATAAATGAAGTATTCTCACCAGCTAGTGATCGGTTCACTGGCTGTTTTCGTTCTTACAGCATGTTCTGGCAGCCCGACTCAACGTCGCCAAGCCAAAGATGATTTTGAATACTTAGAAACACCTGAGTTTTCACAATGGCAATTGCCTGAAGATGCTCAGCCTCAGTTTTACCCAAACTTTGATATCCCAAGCGGTGAATTCAGTGGTGGTACCGGTCGTCAAGTGGATATTCGTCCTCCTCAACAGGTTCTTGAACTGATCCCAGGTGCTCGTACTGAGCGTCAAAATGGTGAAGTGACGTTATGGCTCCTTCGTGCTGAAGAGGCTGACCGAGTATGGCAAACGGCTGTAGATATGCTGACCCAGCGTAATATCGGCATTCGTGAACAGTCAGAAAATGACATTGAGACTGATTGGGTTAGGTGGGTTTCTGAAGATGAAGAAGTCGAGATTGGTAGCCGCTACTCTATCTCTCGTTTCCAAGCGAACAATCGCCATGGCTTCAAGATTAATCTGATTGATTGGCGTGAAGGTTCTGAAGAGAAACCAGTATCGGCAACCAATAAAGAGCGTTACAACGCGTTCTTAACGAATCTAGTGATGGCTAAATACGATGCCAACCTTCGTGCTGAAGCGGCACTGAAAGCACAAGAGTTGGTGAAACGTATTCCTATTTCAATGGGGTCGGACCGCAGTGGTTTCCCTGTGATCATTGCTCGCACACCATACAATGTATTGTGGCAACGTCTACCTACCTTGCTACCGACGATGGGCTTCGAACTTGAAGAGCGTAACCAGTCTCAAGGTACAGTGAAAGCTAAGTATGCCGCGCCAGATGATGAATTCTGGGAAGAGATTGGCCTACAGCCTATTGACTTAGCGCCAGGTACTTACACCTTCTTGTTTGGTGATCTTGGCAACCGTACATCGATTAACGTAACGGATGCAACAGGTAAGCCTGTAGAAGAAGAGCTACTTAAGTCAATGGTACCGGTATTAGCACACGTTGCAGACCAAACCAAAGACAAGAAAGAAGCAAAATCTGAATAAGCACTGAGCAAATTTAGAAGAAAAAAAAGAGGACATACAATGTCCTCTTTTTTATGTTTGTTAGTCAGTGTTTTATGTGCGTGTTGTCAATTTATGTTGTCATTTCGCTAACAAGGAGTCACACGCACCTGACTTGTTGGGGCTAGCGCATTAAGGGCGTTAAGCTAAATGTTTTTGCTGTCAGTCGACTCATCTTTTTGAGCTTTCTCTTGGTTCTGTTTATCCAATTGATTGAGCTTGTCTAAGTCTTTTTCTGTTTTGTTACGACCTGTCAGATCCATATTAGCGGTCTGTTTGAGCGCAGCAATATTACCCACCACAACGCTAACCACGATGATGATGATGACCCAAGGGTTTGTAAGCCACTCTAACATAAGCGCTCCTAATGACTGATATTCGCCACGAAGCGCGCATAGATCTCGTCTAGCTGCTCCGCAATAATTTCATACCCTAATATTGGCTTAGATTGGAGTTGCTTGCCAAGTAAAGTGGGAGATAACTGTGATAAACACAACTGTGAAATTTTACGGTGGCTTATATGCCAAGGTTCTATCGCCACACCACCAAGGTCTTGGCTGTAAGGAAAGAAGAATCCAAACTGAGATGCGTTGGCAGACAGCCATTGGTAAAACACTTGCTGGTGGCCAGTGAGGTATTCCCATGGTTCCAGTTGTAGCTGAGTCCCCTCAGGTAAGTGATTACGAGCAAAGACATCAAAGTCACAACCCCAATGGTGACGACTCGCTCCGGGAAGCGCAGACCACCTAAGAATCGCCGACAACTTTTGATGTTCACTGAGTGTTGAAGCATCAAGTGGTTGGCTTTCTGAGTCTAATATCGGTGCTTCACCAGAAAACTTGCGGTTCCAAATCAGAGATTGCCTTTCATAGTCGCGAAAGCCACTGGCAATCTCCATTTTGAAGCCCGCGAGTTGAGCAGCTTCAATCAAATCGTTTAAGTCATCTTTGACCTCACTGTGAACCAAGAAGGTTTTACTGCCAATGAGGCTAGGTTCTAGATGAGAATCTGATTGTCCGGTTAGCTGCTCTGGTGTCATAACGTGTCTCTCAATAATTAGATGCTATGAATCGCTGATGAAAAAACTACTTAGCGAACAGGTTCACTAATGTTCTTTCGTACATGTTAGTTAGTTTCTCTAAATCAGCCACTTTCACGCACTCGTTAACCTTGTGAATGGTTGCATTAACAGGGCCTAGTTCTACCACTTGTCCTTTCATGCGCGCAATAAAGCGTCCGTCTGATGTACCACCTGTGGTAAGCAGTGCCGGCTTAACATCATTCACGTGACCTACTGCATCGACAATAGCATCAAGCAACGAGCCTGCGTCGGTTAAGAACGGGTCGCCATTGAATGTCCATTTTAAATCGTATTCGAAATCGTACTTGTCGAGTGTATTTGTGATTCTTTCAACGATGATGTCGTTGCTTAACTCTGTGCTAAAACGCAGGTTAAACTGAACATTAAACTCGCCAGGAATCACGTTTGAAGCACCCGTACCTGCGCTTACATTAGGGATTTGGAAACTGGTTGGTGGGAAGTAGTCATTACCTTTATCCCACTCAGTCGTTGCCAACTCGTTGATTGCAAGCAGAGAACTGTGTACTGGGTTGTTCGCTAGGTGAGGGTAGGCAACATGACCTTGTGTGCCTTTAATCGTTAGGTCGCCAGTGATAGAGCCACGACGGCCGTTTTTCACGACATCACCGACGTACTCAGTACTTGATGGTTCACCCACAATACACATGTCGATGTTCTCGCCACGAGCCATCAATGCTTCGACAACGCGCACTGTCCCGTTGATGAACGGGCCTTCTTCATCTGACGTGATAAGGAAACCGATTGAGCCTGTGTGATCAGGGTGTTTAGCGATGAATTGTTCTACAGCAACGATCATTGAAGCTAGAGAACCTTTCATATCTGCCGCGCCGCGACCGTGCAGGAAGCCATCTACGATAGTCGGTTCGAATGGTTTAGTGTTCCACTGCTCAATTGGGCCAGCAGGTACAACATCAGTGTGGCCAGCAAAGGCAAATAGAGGCGCTTCTGTACCACGGCGAGCCCAAAAGTTTGTCGTATCTTCAAATACCATCACTTCGATTTCGAAACCTAGCGCTTTTAAGCGTTCAATCATCAGGTCTTGGCAGCCTGCATCTTCTGGTGTTACCGATTGACGGCTGATTAGGTCTTTTGCCAGAGCCAAAGTTGGGCTGTCTGTCATCCTTGAGTTCCTTGTTTAAATTAAACGTCTAGTCATTAATTTTTAGGGCGCAGATTCAATGATCAACGTCCGTTGTCTGTCTATGTAAACAATACGCTCTAAGCAAAAATAGCCGCGTATTGGTCGGCTTTAAATCCGATGTGAAGCTTATCCTCTACTTTCAATATTGGACGCTTAATCATTGCCGGTTGTTCAACAAGCAGAGCCACTGCTTTTTCTTCCGTTAGCGTGTCTTTTTGCTCTTGAGAAAGTTGGCGGTAAGTCGTACCACGTTTGTTTAGCACAAGCTCCCAACCAAGCTCTGAACAGAAGCTTGTTACTAATTCTTCAGTGATGCCTTGTTTGCGATAATCGTGAAATTCGAACTCGATACCTTCAGCTTCTAGCCATTTTTTTGCTTTTTTGATGGTGTCGCAATTCGGAATGCCAAACATAGTGATAGTCATTATTCTTCCTTTGGGTGATTTTATTTCGTTGTTATGAGTTGAATCCTATCAGGAAGCGGCAATTCAGACAAAATAGAGTGAGGAATATTTCATAGAGTGAAAAAAAACAGTAAGAAAATGTCACTATTGGAGACTTATTGATCAGCCTCAACATGTTGTCAGCAAAAAAAGAAATAATTGAGTTGCACATATATAGGAGGTGTCAATGGAGTTGAGTCCTGTTTTTGCAAGGCGGCTATATTTAGCATTGTTAGTGGAAAGCCTTGATAGGCCAAATGTGCCTAAACTCATCGAAAAAACGGGGTGGCCTCGTCGTACTATTCAAGATGTACTCAAGGCGTTACCGGGGATCGGTATTGAACTTATGTTTGTTCAAGATGGGCGACGTCATAATGATGGCTATTACCAATTATCCGACTGGGGGCCATTTGACAGTCAATGGGTTATCCAGCGTAAAGGCGATATAGCAACAAGCCTTGGATTTAGTGCATAAGCCAGCGAAAGCTGGCTTTCTTCTTTCTATTCCTTACCGATTAGCGATAAGTCGAATTAGCGACACCGATAAGCGGTGCCCAACATGGTTACGGAAGTCGCAAAATCTTGGGGAAGTGTGAAAATTACGGTGTCCGCACCTAATCCAATAGCATTGGACTTTAGCTCATTCATTGCGCCTTGAATCAGAGTGTCGTTCGGGTAAAACAGATAACTATACCAGTGGCCTTCGCTGCCGGTGACTTCCCCTTTATATTCGCACTCGTTGATATCAATCAGTCCGTGGTAATCCATTTGTACTTGGTCAGATTTGCTATGTGGGACTGTTGTCGGTGTCGTGCACCCGACTAATATGCCTGTCATAGCTAAAGCGACTAATTCCTTTTTCATACATTTATCCTGCTATTTCATCAAATAAATCGCGAAACCTACCCAGCTTGCGATCAATAGTAACCACGGCAATTTGCTGGCGTGATTTGATGTTGTTTCAACAATTGTGTCTACATTGCTCTCTTCGTCTAGATTAGTTTGTTGAGTTTGCTTCTCTTTCTGTACGCGTTTTCTTGCTTTATCGGCTTGGCGGCTGCGTTCTTTTTGCTGTTTCTTGTAAAGTGCGATGCCTTTTTCGATACCTTGAGCAATTAATTTTGTTTGTTCTTTGGTTTGAGCTGGCTTTTGCGTCGCTTTGGCTATCTTCAGTGCTTCTTGTTGAGATTCAACAGACGGTGTATTAGTTTTCTTTTTCATACTGAGTTCGACAATTAAAACGGATTAACCAATAAGATAACGCAAACCTAGTTAAGTATGAATGATTTGCGTTAAAGTGTTGGTTTGAAAACAAGTGAAAGTGAGAGTTGTGCGGTACTCCATAGAACAATACGATAAACACGGCTTTTTGAAAGCCCCAATCTTATTATGGTTAGGTTGGCTGTTTCTTGCGAAAGCTTTGGTCGTTTTCATTGTTGCGGGCGCAAGCCGAGAGGCGGGAACGGATATTCTTGAGACCATCTATCCAGACCACCAGATGTTTTATGTCGGGATTGCGTTGAGTGTCCCTAGTTTGTTATTGATGTGGTTGTTTGGACTAAGATCTCCAGATAGAAAGCGCCTTAACAAAGTCGTGTCATGGGGGCGTTGGGTTACCATGATAGCTATCTTGGCACAGGGCTCCCACACAATTTATCTAATCTATTTGGATAACGGATGGTTCCGTTGGTCAAATGCTATCACCCTATTATTGCTCCTCTGGTTAGCGCTTTATTTAACCAATAGCCATGCCGCTAGGGATTGCTTTAAAGTGGTTGAGCACGAAGACTGATTCTCATCAAAACATTTGTACCATTCACAATTATACTTAGAAGCTAAAACTGGAAGGAATAATCTATGCTTAATGTTTCAAATGAGCAGCCTAACGTTCAAAGTGCTATTTTGCCTGAAGCTGGGCCTTTCGCTCTTTACGTTCAACTTAAAGTGAACGCTAATACTGCTAATGTACTAGCAGAAATTCAAAAGCTTCCGACTCTAATCGACGAGCTAAACCAAACTCAACCTGATGCGAACCTAACGGCGTCGGTAGCGTTCTCAAAAGCTTTTTGGGATAAGTTCGAGCAAGCTGCTCCCTCTGATCTAATTGATTTTCCTACGCTTGGTGAAGGTGATATCACAGCACCGAGCACACTGTCTGATGTTCTGATTCACTGTCATTCAAACCGACATGACCTACACTTCTTCATCCTACGTAAATTGCTATCTGAAGTAGCGGCAGACGTTGAAGTAGTAGATGAAACTTACGGTTACCGTTTCCTAGACTCACGTGACATGACTGATTTCGTTGATGGCACTGAAAACCCGAAAGACGCGCAGCGTGCTGAAGTGGCGATTGTGCCTGAAGGTGAATTCGCAGGTGGTAGCTACGTAATGGTGCAGCGTTTTGTGCATAACCTGCCAGCTTGGAATAGATTAAACGTATCGGCACAAGAGAAAGTGGTTGGCCGTACCAAGCCAGATTCGATCGAGCTAGACGATGTTCCAGCGGCGTCTCACGTTGGTCGTGTGGATATCAAAGAAGAAGGCAAGGGCCTTAAAATTGTTCGTCATAGCCTACCTTACGGCACAGCAACAGGCGATCACGGTTTACTGTTCATCGCTTACTGTAATGTTCGTCATAATTTCGATGCGATGCTAGAGAGTATGTACGGCGAAACAGATGGCAAAACAGACCAACTGCTTCGCTTTACTAAAGCCGTTACTGGCGCTTACTACTTTGCTCCTTCAGCTGAGATGTTGAGTGCACTAACGATTAAGTAAGTGCACTCAAATAGAATAAACAAAGGGAGCCTCATGGCTCCTTTTTTTTAAAGTTTTATATAAATAGGTCGATACAAGAGCAATCGTAAGTTTTATTCATCTTTTTGTAAGTGAAGGTCTATGGCTATAACTGTTAATACGAATGTTTCAGCATTAGTGGCTCAGAGGAATCTATCTAATGCCAATAACATGCTGAACCAATCTTTGGAGCGCTTGGCTTCAGGGAGTCGTATTAATAGTGCAAAAGACGATGCTGCTGGCTTACAAATCTCTAATCGATTAGAAGCACAGATGAGCGGCATCGATGTTGCGGTTCGAAATGCTAACGACGGTATCTCCATTATGCAGACAGCAG
The DNA here is from genome assembly GCF_041466605.1 of Vibrio sp. 10N.247.310.17. NCBI lineage: Bacteria > Pseudomonadati > Pseudomonadota > Gammaproteobacteria > Vibrionales > Vibrionaceae > Vibrio > Vibrio sp. 10N.247.310.17. Next base: position 13,556 of record NZ_JBFSTC010000043.1, read on the forward strand.
AAGGGGCGATGAATGAAACCACAAATATCATGCAACGCATGCGAGACCTGTCACTGCAAGCGACTAATGGTTCGAATAGCCAATCGGAAAGGACGGCTATTCAAGAAGAAGTAACCGCCTTAAATGATGAGCTAAACCGAATTGCGGAAACCACTTCATTTGGTGGGAAAAAGCTCCTTAACGGCAGCTTTGGTAGCTCGTCATTTCAAATCGGTGGCAGCTCTGGTGAGGCGGTGCAGATAGGTTTGAAAAACATGCGCACCGATGATATCAACATGGGCGGCTTTAGCTATGTTGCCAATGGCATGGCAAGTGACTCGTGGGAAGTTAAATCTAACCAGACAGATATGACGATGGCGTTTACCGATCGTTTTGGCCAGCCTCAAGAGATCAACATTAATGCCAAAGCGGGCGATGACATTGAAGAGCTAGCGACTTATATCAATGGTCAAACGGATCTGGTTTCGGCTTCCGTCAATGATGATGGGCAGCTTCAGATCTATATGTCAGGCGAAGACACGGCAGGCACGATCTCTTTCTCAGGCTCGTTAGCCAGTGAGCTTTCGATGTCGGCGGGTTATTACGAGTCAGTCGATGATATTAATGTCACTGATGTTGGTGGAGCACAGCGCGCCGTGTCTATTTTGGATACAGCGATGAAGTATGTTGATAGTCACCGTTCTGAACTCGGGGCGATGCAAAACCGCTTTGACCATGCGATTATTAACCTTGAAAATGTTCATGAGAACTTGGGGGCATCAAACAGTCGAATCAAAGATACAGACTACGCCAAAGAAACCACTCAAATGCTCAAACAACAAATACTGCAGCAAGTCAGTACCACTATTTTAGCTCAAGCTAAGCAAGCGCCGAACTTAGCTTTAACGCTGCTAGGCTAATAAATTAGGTTAATTCTTATAAAGGTATTATCGGTTAACTAAAGTCCTTTGGTTAATTAAAACACAATATTTCCCCCGGCTGACTTTTCGACAACTTTAGCCTTTTTCTCATCTTTTTTTGATAATTTCACTACCAGTCACGCTTTCTTATCCTTTCTCGCTATTTCTTTAATTTTGTTGCTTTTTTTCTAAAGGTTTCAGCATTCACGCCGTTATTAAAAGTAACTTAGAGATAACTACTTGGTTTTCCGAGACGTCGGAAGCCGCTATACCGGAAAATCAATTGGAGAAATCACCATGGCAGTGAATGTAAATACCAACGTATCAGCAATGACAGCACAACGTTACCTAAACAGTGCAAACAGCGCTCAACAAACATCAATGGAACGCCTATCTTCAGGTTCTAAAATCAACAGCGCAAAAGATGACGCTGCTGGCCTACAAATCTCGAACCGCTTGAACGTTCAGAGCCGCGGTCTTGATGTTGCTGTACGTAACGCGAACGATGGTATCTCTATCGCTCAAACAGCAGAAGGTGCGATGAATGAAACATCAAACATTCTACAACGTATGCGTGATTTGTCTTTGCAATCAACAAACGGTTCAAATACCAAATCTGACCGTGTAGCAATCCAAGAAGAAGTAACGGCGCTTAATGATGAACTAAATCGTATCGCTGAAACCACATCTTTTGGTGGCAACAAGCTGCTTAACGGTACTCACGGTACTAAGTCATTCCAAATTGGTGCAGACAATGGTGAGGCAGTAATGCTTCAACTGAAAGACATGCGCTCTGATAACGACCAGATGGGCGGAAGCAGCTACCAATCTTTAGAAGCTAAAGGTAAAGATTGGAATGTAAAAGCGGGCGCAAATGACCTAAAAATGTCTCTGAAAGATAGTTTTGGTGACCTTCAAGAAATCAACATTTCTGCAAAAGCAGGTGATGATATCGAAGAGCTAGCAACTTACATTAATGGTCAACAAGACCTAGTAAAAGCTTCAGTAGATGAAGACGGAAAAATGCAAGTCTTCGCTGGCAACAACAAAGTTGATGGCGCTATCTCATTCTCTGGTGGTCTATCTGGTGAGTTAGGCATGCAGCCAGGTAAGCAAGTAACGGTTGATACTATCGACGTAACCTCTGTTGGTGGTGCTCAAGAATCTGTAGCTGTTATCGATGCGGCACTTAAATATGTAGATAGCCACCGTTCTGAGCTTGGTGCTTTCCAAAACCGTTTCGACCACGCAATTAACAACTTAGACAACATCAACGAAAACGTTAATGCATCTAAGAGCCGTATCAAAGATACCGATTTCGCTAAAGAAACGACTAATATGACTAAGTCTCAGATTCTTTCACAGGCTTCAAGTTCAATTCTTGCGCAAGCGAAGCAAGCTCCAAACTCAGCACTTAGCCTACTAGGTTAATCGGTTGAAAGGCCACGTTGACTTTAGGCGTTGTTGATCACAAGCGTCAACGTTAGGCTTCCACAAATTAGCTCGTGGTGAGAGATGAGCGCTAAACAGACCCAGCTTCGGCTGGGTTTTTTATTGCCTGTTATTTAGCGAAGGTATATTTGGAAAAGTGCAGTGCTGGTAAGCAGACGCAAAAGAGAGATTCCCTATCACGCTCGTTCCTCACTGTAGGGAATGACGACTATAGGCGGTATTGATCAATTGTTTACCTGAATCGAAGTCTTTAGTCGTCATCTCAGAATCGAGTAGAACGAGATATCAGAGATCTCTGTTTGTTAAAATTCACAAGTGTAATTTGATGTATAGGCGAAATGCCTTGAATAGCGCTTAACAACGTTTAGTAAAAAGCTAGGTCGGATAGCAGGGGATAAACGGTCAGTGTAGTTGTCATTGATTGAGGGAACTAGGAGAAGGGTTTCGGTGTGATAGTCAGTAATGCCTATCTGAGGTATTGAACAAATATAGCAGACACAAAAAACGCCACCCTTAGGTAGCGTTTTAATTAAAGCAGATAAGTAATCGGGATTACTTAGTTACTTTAAGAACTGGAGTTTCGCCAACAGTTACAGAGCCAGAAAGCTTGTTCAGCTCCTTGATTTCGTCCATGTTAGAGATAACAACTGGAGTAAGCGTAGATTTTGCTTTCTCTTCTAGAAGTGCAAGGTCGAAAGTGATGATTGTGTCACCAGCTTTAACAGATTGACCTTCTTCAGCTACACGAGTGAAGCCTTCGCCTTTAAGTTCAACAGTATCGATACCGAAGTGAACGAAAAGCTCAATACCGTCGTCAGACTCGATAGAGAATGCGTGGTTAGTTTCGAAGATTTTACCGATAGTACCGTTAACTGGAGCTACCATTTTATCGCCAGCTGGTTTGATAGCAATGCCATCACCAACGATTTTTTCAGCGAAAACTACATCTGGCACGTCTTCGATGTTTACGATTTCACCAGAAAGAGGTGCGATGATTTCGATTGCACCAGCATCAGCGCTGTCATCAGATACAAGCTTTTTCAGTTTGTCAAACAGACCCATTGTGTCATGCTCCTAACGTTTAGTTTTATTCTGTAGAATATACTATACCAATCTAACAAATTAGACGACTATTTTTAGCCGTCTAACTTCATTAAGCTCTTGGTGATTACTGAGTTTTCTCAGCGATGAACTTTTCTACACAAGCTTCAATTTCTGCAGCTGTAGGTAGAGATAGTGCTTCGTCAGCCATAGCTTTAACTTCAGCGAAGTTAGAGTTACGGATTACTTTCTTAACTTTAGGGATAGAGATACCGCTCATAGAGAACTCATCTAGACCCATACCAAGAAGAAGTAGAGTTGCACGCTCATCACCTGCTAGTTCGCCACACATACCTGTCCATTTACCTTCTTTGTGAGAAGCATCGATTACTTGCTTGATAACAAGAAGAACCGCTGGAGATAGTGGGTTGTATAGGTGAGAAATCATTTCGTTACCACGGTCTACCGCAAGTGTATATTGCGTTAGGTCGTTAGTACCGATAGAGAAGAAAGATACTTCTTTCGCTAGATGGTGTGCGATTGCAGCAGCTGCTGGAGTCTCAACCATTACGCCGATTTCGATTTCTTCATCGAAAGCTAGGCCTTCAGCGCGAAGTTCAACTTTGTACTCTTCGATTGCTTTTTTCAGTTCACGGATCTCTTCAACAGAAATGATCATTGGGAACATGATGCGTAGTTTACCGTGTGCAGATGCACGTAGGATACCACGTAGTTGGTCACGTAGAATTTCACGACGATCCAAGCTGATACGTACTGCACGCCAGCCTAGGAAAGGGTTCATCTCTTGTGGAAGGTCCATGTATGGTAGGTCTTTATCGCCACCGATATCCATAGTACGGATAATCACTGACTCGCCTTCCATTGCTTCCGCTACTTCTTTGTAAGCAACGTATTGCTCTTCTTCAGTAGGAAGTGCAGTACGGTCCATGAATAGGAATTCAGTACGGTACAGACCAACGCCTTCACCGCCGTTACGCAGAATACCGTCACAGTCTTTTACTGTACCGATGTTGCCACAAACTTCTACACGGTGACCGTCTAGAGTTTCAGCATGTAAATCTTTTAGTTTTGCTAGTTCAACTGCTTCTGCTTCGAAATCAGATTTGATTTTCTTAGCTTCTGCTAATTCAGCGTCAGAAGGGTTGATGATGATCTTGTTGTTCATCGCGTCTAGCACAAGCATGTCGCCGTTTTTAACTTGCTTAGTGATATCGTTAGTACCAACGATAGCTGGAAGCTCAAGTGAACGTGCCATGATTGAAGTATGAGATGTACGACCGCCGATGTCACAAGCAAAACCAAGAACGTAGTCTAGGTTGATTTGTGCCGTTTCAGATGGCGTTAAATCGTAAGCAACTAGGATAACTTCTTCATTGATATCTGCTAGAGATACAATGTTGATGCCTAGTGCATTTTTAACGAAGCGAGTACCGATATCACGGATATCAGTCGCACGTTCTTTTAGGTACTCATCATCAAGCGACTCAAGTGCAACAGCTTGCTCTTCGATCACTGTGTAGATCGCGTTGTCTGCGTGCATTTTGTCTTTCTTGATGAGTGCTAAAATCTCTTCTTCTAGCTCTTCATCTTCAAGCAGCATGATGTGGCCTTCAAAGATTGCTTCTTTTTCTTCGCCAAAAGTTTCAAGTGCTTTTTGCTTTACAACTTCAAGTTGTTGAGAAGATTTGTTACGAGCGTCAAAAAAACGCTGAACTTCTGCTTCAACTTGATCGTCTGAGATAGATTGAGTGTTTAGGACAATTTCATCTTCTTGAAGTAGTAGTGCTTTACCGAAAGCAATACCAGGAGATGCTAGGATGCCTGAAATCATAGCCTTACCTTAGTTGTTCAACTGTAAACGGGAGAATGTGTGACTTTAAGTCGTCGACTAATGTCGCGCTTATTGCTATCTATTTCGAATTGCTATCTATTTCGAACAAAGCCACTTTGCTGTGCAAAATGGCTTTGAAAGAAGGAGACCGTATTAGTGTAGTTGATCCATAAGAGCAACTAGGTGGTCTACAGCTTGCTGAGCTTGAGGGCCTTCAGCTGAAATAGTAACGTTAGTACCTTTTACCAGGCCTAAAGTTTGTAGTTTGAACAGGCTTTTCGCGCTAGCGCTTTTGCCGTTAGAAGTCACTGTGATGTCAGCGTCGAAAGATTTTGCTTCTTTAACAAACTGTGCAGCTGGACGAGTGTGAAGACCGTTTTCTGCTGTGATTTCTACTTGCTTCTCGTACATTTTATATACCCCAATTAATTTATTTTTTGTAAGTTTGTAACCAGATTTAGCTTAACTGCTTTAGCTCAAATGCGCTAGAGGCTAGTACGCCATGTTCGTGTTAGAACTTAGACTGGTTATAAATTTTTATCCAGCCATGGTCGTCTTTTGTTGAGTACTCATGACTTTCAGAATTTGTTTATTGCTTCTTTTATTTTGAAGCGAAAAATAAAACAGACCCGATATTACCAAAGGTGAGGCAGGGATCAACAAAAAAGCCCCTAAATGGGGCTTTTTTGGACGAAAAATTGATTTGACCACATATTATTGTTGGTTCTCTTTTTCCGTAAAGATACCAGCAAATAGGGCCGTACTAAGGTAACGCTCGCCCGAGCTTGGTAGTACAGTAACGATAGTTTTTCCTGCAAATTCAGGTAGTTCCGAAATTCTGTTTGCTGCTACTACTGCTGCACCAGATGAGATGCCCGCTAGGATACCTTCTTCTTTCATTAGGCGTTGAGCCATCTCAATTGCTTCTTCAGAAGTTACTGACTCTACACGGTCAATAATGTCTAAATCTAGGTTGCCAGGAATGAAACCTGCGCCAATACCTTGGATTTTGTGTGGTGCTGGTTTGATTTCTTCACCTGCAAGTGCCTGCGCAATCACTGGAGATTCTGCTGGTTCAACGGCTACAGAAGTGATGGCTTTGCCTTTTTCACCTTTAATGTAACGACTTGTTCCAGTGATAGTGCCACCTGTACCTACACCGGCTACAAACACGTCGATCTCACCATCTGTTGCTTCCCAAATTTCCGGGCCAGTTGTCTGCTCGTGAATTTGTGGGTTCGCTGGGTTGTTGAATTGTTGCAGTAGTAGATACTTGTCTGGGTCTGAAGCAACAATCTCTTCAGCTTTAGCAATCGCGCCGTTCATACCTTTTGGTGCTTCAGTTAGCACTAGGTTTGCGCCAAGAGCTTTAAGCAGCTTACGACGTTCTAGGCTCATTGATTCAGGCATTGTTAGTGTTAGCTTGTAACCGCGCGCTGCAGCAACAAATGCAAGAGCAACACCTGTATTACCACTGGTAGGCTCAACAAGCTCGATACCTGGCTTAAGCGTACCTGCTTTTTCTGCTTCCCAGATCATGTTTGAACCGATACGACACTTAACGCTGAAGCTTGGGTTACGAGCTTCGATCTTAGCTAGGACGTTACCTTTGCTTACTTTGTTTAGGCGGACTAGAGGTGTGTTACCAATCGTTAGGGTGTTGTCTTCGTAGATCTTGCTCATGCGATATTCCTTCATTTAATGACAGAACTAAACGTAGTATATCTACCAATTTACCGTCTAGTGTCTTTCGATGTTTGTTTAGCTTGAATTTAGATTAAACAAGTTGAAAAAAAGGTAAAAGGATTAAAAAGTTATATCATATAGAGATGTCGCAGGATTCACGCCTATCTTTATTGAAATCAGAACTTCAAAAAGATAGGCGTTGTTAGAGCAGGCTGTAGAACTATAGGCGATAGCTATAGACGAGAGCGTAGAGCTTGGTCTTTAAACTCTGCAACCCACATTGCAGTAGCGCCGCAGACGGCAACTGGCATCACAATCAGGTTTAAAACTGGAATGGTAGTAAACACGGAAACAAGTGCGCCGAAGCTGTAGCTCTTACCTTGCTTTTGTTTCAAATTATTTCTCATGTCATCAAACTTGATTTTATGGTTGTCGAATGGGTAGTCAGCGTACTGAATAGCTAACATCCATGCAGTGAAAATGAACCATAAAAACGGTGCAACAGTTTGTCCTAGCGCTGGAATTAACAAAAGTAGGAACAAACCGATCGCTTTTGGCAGGATATAGACAAGCTTGCGCCATTCTCTTGCCAAAATACGAGGGGTGTCTTTAAGTACATCCAGTAAACCATCATCATTGACTTTTTTACCACTCAGCAGTTCTTCGACTTTTTCCGCGAGTAATCCGTTGAAAGGTGCGGCAATAAAGTTAGCGAGTGTACTGAAGAAATACGAAAACGTAGCCAAAACGGTTAACACAAGTAGCGGCCATAGGATATATGACAACCACGACAAGAAACTTGGCAATGCACCAATCCAGCCTTCAATCCAAGTGTTTAAGTTGGAGAAAATATAAAATAAAGCACCGCCCACGAGTAACACGTTAGCGATAAGAGGAAGCAGTACAAACTTACGGATACTCGGCGATAAGGCAATTTTTATTCCGAAAATAAAATAGCCAAAGCCAGAGCGAGGAACAGATTCAATAGTCATATTTAAATTGGGTCACATGTGAATTTGGTTAAATAGCAAACATCTCTAGTGTACTCGACCGAAATTAAGAAAAAAAGCGTGGTGAAAATCACACCAAGTAATGAACTAATTGTATTAAGTGGTTCTAAAACAGTGGCTACTTTTGATAGAGTAGTGAGATTAGCCAAATTAACCTAACTTAGTGACAGCGTGTTTATAGCTAGTTGACTAAGAAAGCTGAGAGCGAAAAATGCAGGAATTGCGATTTGTACTCATTATTGTTGGCGCATTAGCTATCGCCGCATTATTGTTCCATGGTCTATGGACGAGTAAGAAAGAAGGGAAAGCAAAGTTTGGAGATAAGCCGCTTGGTAAGCTTGATAACGACAGCTTAGATGAAGCTGAAACGATCCCAAACCGTTCATTCGCTCCTGAGGATGATTTTGAGATAATCCGAAAAGAGCGTAAAGAACCGGATTTTGCTGTCTCACCGTCTGCAACTGATCCGCTGATTGACTCAGATCCATTGTCAGCGCCACAGCAAAAAGATGCTCACGAAGACGAAATAGAATTGAATGATCTTCCTTCTTTCAGTGTTGAAGACCCGATCGAAGTTAAAGGTGAGCTTGAACAGGTTGAGGAAGAGAAGGTTGTTGAACCTGAAGTTCCTAACTTTGAATTGACTGACGAGCAAAAACAAAATCACGCAGGCTTTAAAGAGCAGTACGGTTCGTTTGAAGAAGCCTCTGATGTGGTCGCTGATCCACTGCTTTCTAGCGAAGGCTTAACGCCAAGCGAACCATTTATTGGGAAAGAAGTGGTTGCTGCACAAAGTGTTACTTCGGTTGAAGAAACTAAGTTAGATAAAGATGCTAACTTAGCAGAAGAAGCTCAGTTGGGTGACGAAGTTAATTTAGCTGACGAAAGTAAGTTAGATGAAAAAACTCATTCAGATGAAGATCTTGGCCTTGAAGTCATTGTTCTAAATGTTCACTGTGCCGGGGAGATCCCATTTGTGGGTACTGAACTTTTCCGTAGCATGGAGAACAACGGCCTAGCTTATGGTGAAATGTCGATCTACCACTGCTTTGCACAAGCGAGCGATGAACCAAAAGTTATTTTCAGCGTAGCAAATATGATGCAGCCAGGAACACTAGAACATGACGACCCTGCTGACTTTACCACCAAAGGTATTTCGTTCTTTATGACGCTGCCTTGTTATGGTCAAGCTGACCAAAACTTCAATGTGATGCTGAGTGCTGCACAGAAAATTGCCGACGATATGGGCGGAAACGTATTGGATGAGTCACGTAACTTAATGACGCCAAACCGTTTGTCTGACTACCGCAAGCAAATCCGAGACTTTATGACGGCAGCTAACGCCTAGCCGTATTGTTTAGCCTTGTAAATAATCTATATTTATAGAAAAGGGCTCCTAAGGGAGCCCTTTTTGATATTTCAATCACGACAGAGAATGATATGAAAGAATCGATTCAAGTTACCTTAGAGCAGTTAAGAGAAACTCTGCACTATCATGCCGTTCGTTATTACGTAGAAGATAGCCCTGAGATCCCTGATGTCGAGTACGATCGATTGATGCAACAACTGCTAAAGATCGAAGAAGAGAACCCAGAACTTGTGACGGTAGATTCGCCGAGTCAGCGTGTCGGCGGTCAGCCTCTAGACGGCTTCACTCAAGTGACCCATGAGATCCCGATGCTTTCTTTAGATAATGCTTTCTCTGATGACGACTTAGATGCGTTCAATAAGCGCATGTCTGATCGAGCGCCAACTGCGAACCTAAAGACCTTCTGTTGTGAACCTAAGCTTGATGGTTTAGCGGTGAGCCTACTCTATGTAAAAGGCACCTTAGTACAGGCAGCGACGCGTGGTGATGGTGCGACTGGCGAAAATATTACCGAAAACGTGCGTACGATCAGCTCGATTCCGCTTAAGTTACAAGGTGAAGGCTGGCCAGAACGTATTGAAGTCCGTGGCGAAGTGTTTATGCCAAAAGCGGGCTTCGACAAATTGAATGAGATGGCATTGAAGAAGGGTGAAAAGGTCTTTGTGAATCCACGTAATGCCGCCGCAGGTAGCTTACGTCAGCTTGATTCTCGTATTACAGCAAAACGCCCCTTGGCTTTCTACGCATATAGTGTCGGTGTTGTACAAGGCGCTGAGCTTTCAAATAGCCATTATCAACGTTTTCTGCAGCTGAAAGCTTGGGGCTTGCCTATGTGCCCAGAGACAAAGCAGCTAAGTTCTCTTGAGGATGTAAAAGCCTATTACCAAGATATCATGACTCGTCGTGACACCTTGGCTTATGAAATTGATGGGGTGGTGATTAAGGTTGATGACATTGCCGCACAAGAAACTCTAGGTTTTGTTGCACGCGCACCTCGCTGGGCGATTGCTTATAAGTTCCCAGCTCAAGAAGAAATTACTCTGCTCAATGATGTTGAGTTTCAGGTCGGTCGTACTGGCGCTATTACGCCGGTTGCTAAGCTTGAACCTATTTTTGTTGGCGGCGTGACAGTGAGTAATGCAACCCTGCACAACGCTGATGAGATTGCTCGCTTGGGTGTGAAGGTCGGAGATAGCGTGATTATCCGCCGTGCTGGTGACGTCATTCCACAAATTGTAGCTGTTGTACAAGATCGTCGTCCTGAGACGGCTAAAGACATTGTGTTCCCGGACGCCTGCCCTGTATGTAATTCTGCAGTGGAGCGCGTAGAGGGCGAAGCTGTAGCGCGTTGTACTGGCGGTTTAGTGTGTCAGGCGCAGCGTAAAGAGGCACTTAAGCACTTTGTGTCTAGAAAGGCGCTGGATGTCGATGGCCTTGGCGTAAAGGTGATAGAACAGCTTGTGGATCGCGAAATGGTCGAAACGCCAGCGGACCTGTTTAAGTTGAGCGCGGGCGTGATTACGGTTCTTGATCGTATGGGGCCTAAATCGGCACAGAATGTAGTGAGTGCGCTTAACAAAGCCAAAGACACGACATTGGCGCGTTTCCTTTATTCTCTAGGGATTCGCGAAGTGGGTGAAGCGACGGCTATGAACTTAGCTCAGCACTTTAAGACGTTGGAGTTAGTTCAAGCAGCAACTCATGAACAGTTGGTTGAAGTGTCCGATATTGGTGACATCGTAGCAAGTCACCTCACGAGCTTCTTCTCACAAGAGAAAAATAGAGCTGTAGTCGACCAACTCATCGAGCTTGGAGTTAACTGGCCTGCAATTGAAGCCGTTGCGGATGATCAAGAGCTACCGTTAGAAGGCAAGGTCGTTGTGTTGACGGGCTCACTTTCTAAATTAGGTCGCAGTGAAGCGAAAGCTGCTTTGCAAGCTTTAGGTGCAAAAGTAACCGGTAGCGTCTCCAAGAAAACGGATATTTTATTCGCTGGTGAAGCGGCAGGTTCTAAACTGACCAAAGCACAAGATTTAGGTATCGAAATAAGAACAGAAGAAGATATAATAGCCCTTATTTCGTAAGTAAATACAGATAAAAAAAGCTCAAAGGCACTCCTTTTAAGGGAGTGCCTTTTTTGTTTCTGATATAAAAATGATGACTTTTTAATTGTTGAGAAAATTGTTCCTATACGAACTATGAAATTAGGACAGTGATGACGCTCAACAATAATGAAATGTTGTTCTAGTTGTTTACTAAATGCGAGTGATATCAATTTTCAAGAGGGTAGCGTGTTGGTAACCTTTTGTTTTTTAATGGCTTTCATATTAGCCTCTTCGAGTTTTTCAATTAGTAGATCTGGATCACTAAGTACATGATAAATTTGCACCAACTCATATTTTTTTAGATGAGAATTAAGTTCTCATTGATCTTTTTTGGGGTGAAGTTAGTCTTATTAGTATGGATGCACATTGTGTATAACCAGAAAGGAAATCGAGAGTTCTGTGTTTAAGAGTTCTCAAACAAGAAAAGGTATTTCTCTCTACGGCGGCCAACTTTAGGCGGGAAATATTCAAACAGCTATATCCATTTTTAGGAGTTTTATTCCATGGAAAACAAATTTTTTAAAGTATCTGCGATCACAGCAGCGATGCTTGGGGCTGTCGCTGCAGCTCCTGCTTTTGCTACAACAGAAAGTTCAGCTGGTGATCAGTATGTAGAAGCAGTAAATGAATTTATGGAGGACTCGGCTCTAAATGCAATGTTTGTTGTCGATACTCGTTCTCGTACTAGAACAACAGGTGATCCAAATGGTGGGAATGGTGACCGTTGGAGTCGCTTAAACTACTCTTCTTATAATGCGATTGTAGATTTTACTTCCGGCTATCATGACGATTGGTTAGGTGTAGATATCGGTGCATATTATTCTGGTGACTTGTACAATGATAGCTTAAAAGGAGATGACGGTTACCTATGTAATGAAATCTCTACATGTTCTAACCTTGATTGGGGCTCAGGTGCGGGTGAGCAACTCAAAATTTACAAAGCGGCAATGAAATTCAAAGTAAATGAAGATTTTGATGGTCGCTTTGGTATGATTCAAGCTAATGGTAACGGAACGATTGGTAACGTATGGAGTTTTGTTCCTGGTACATATAGAGGCTTTGAATTAAACGCTAAACTTGGTGATTTTAACCTAACTTATTTTGGTGCTGATCAATTTACTGCCCCTTGGCTTCTTCATGAAGATGACTATGCACCTGCACTATGGTCTGACACGGATTGGGGGTACTTACACTCTCTAGGGTTGAATGGTAATCTTACGAACGATTTGTTTTTCCAAGTTGGTCTAGGTCAAGCGACAGATGTCAGTTACGCTAATTCGATTGATTGGGGTGCTGGTAAAGTAAATAGTTACCATGATAAGACAGATAATACTTCGTACAAAGCTCAACTAAAATATTCAGCGACGGATACTACGACTTTAGCGTTTGATTTTTACGGTGTTGATGATGACGTTAAATATGATGGTTTAGGCTACCATACAGGGCTATCTCTGAATCAATCATTTGGTAAGATTTCATGGATGTCTGAACTGCGTTACACGGATACTGATAATAAATCCGATTTTGTACCTCGTAATATCCACACATATGGTATGAATAATGGTACTTGGTCACAATGGTGGGATGCTCTATCTGATTGGAATAAAGCTGGTGAGCTAGCTTGGTACAACCGTGTATCCTTTGATCAAGGTAATGGCTGGAATTACTACTTAGGCTTTGGCTATGGTACTGGAGCTGATTCTGCTGCTAGCGGAGCTTCTGGAGATTGGGATTACGAGAGCGAATATGCATTTAACGCAACAGTTGCATATTCTGTTCAACAAGGTTCGTTAAAAGGAACAACTGTACGTCTTCACGGTACTATCTTAGAGCGTGATGAGTTCGCAGGAGCGCCAGACGCGGATGAAACCGATTTACGTTTCCAAGTTATCATTCCTTATAGCTTCCACTAAGAGATAGAATGAAAGATAAAGGAGCCGCAACGGCTCCTTTTTTTACGCTGCTTTACCATCGAATATTTTACAATAAAGTGGTGGTAAGCTTTTCACTACATCGTTAGGCAAAGTGCACTTAACTTCCGGACCTAACGTTTTTCCCCCGCTAGCTCCGCCATTTACACTGTATGCGAAAGAATTTGATGCAAATAAGCTTACATAAAAAATGATCAATAGAGTAATTGGTTTCATAACTTTCTCTCTTACTAAGCGAAAATATTATAAACAGCACTCAAAATAAATGCTTAATGTTTAATTATGTTCATAACTTATAAAAGATCAAATGTTCATAAAAATTTTCTACTAAAAATAACAATGACTTATTTTAACAACCCTGTCAGTAAGGTGTTGAATTTCCGTATATGAAAGAACCTCTAAACATCAATTTTCACTTCATTCCTAATAAAACCGGAATGAATAACCGACTTTATTTTCTCAAATTATATTTCGTTGTGTTCTCGGTGTATGATTACCCATATTCAATGAGGACTTTAATGTAGTTAATCTCTTAGCCTCCTTTGTTATTTTGAGTAATATTATGAACATAAGCGAAGTTGCAAGCCTCACGCAGTTATCACCTAAGTCTATTCGTTTGTATGAAGACAAAGGGGTGATATCTGCACCGTTACGTTCTGAAAATGGTTATCGGTCTTATGGTGAGAAGCAGATCAAGGAACTCGGAATCGTAGCGAAAGCGAGAAGCGCTGGTTTTTCGCTTGATGAGTGTCGTGCGCTTGTTGAATTAGCCGACAACCCATGTCGCGAAAGTGCCGATGTTAAAGCAAAAGCGCAAAGTAAATTGGAAGAAGTGAATAAAAAAATTGAAGACTTACTGATCATTCAGAAGACATTGAAAGAGTGGGTTGAACAATGCCCTGGTGACTCAAATAGCCATTGCCCAATTATCGATTCACTTGTAGAGAAAAAGCCATAAGTTGGTTACTTATGGCTTTGAAGGAGGGTTTTCTTGATTATTGTTTAGTAGGGCTTATCGTGAGAACAATGCCATCGACAGCAGTAATCACGACTTCCTCTCCCGCATCAATATCATGTGTACTCATCGCAGACCATGAGCTATCCCCTAGCTTTATCCTGCAGTTACCTTTTTGTACCGGCTCTAAGAGGCGAGTCTTTCTTCCAATCAGTTGCTTCTCTCGCTGATTAAGGTCTCGAGTAGAGTCAGATTGTTTGTCACTAGATAGCTGTCTTCTCCACCACAGCCAAGTGGTGATAAGCGAGAAGCTCGCAAAGGATAGCCATTGCATCTGCCAACCGATTGGTAGTGCACCTAATAAGGCCCCGACCAGCATGGCAGATATGCCTATCCATAAAAAGTAACCAGCGGTTCCAATTAGCTCAAGCGCTAACAATGCTAGGCCAAACGCTAACCAATGCCAGTAGTTTACTTGTTCGAGTAATTCGACCATAAGTTAGTCCTTACTACCCTTGTCATTCTTATGTGCAAACATCTCTGCAATACCCGCAACAGAACCCATTAGTCCAGTCGCTTCGAGCGGTAGCATGATGATCTTACCGTTTTCTGCTTGGCCAATCGATTTCAGAGCATCAGTATAGCCTTGTGCGATGAAGTAGTTGACGGCTTGCATGTCACCTTGAGCAATCGCAGTTGATACCATTTCTGTCGCTTTAGCTTCTGCTTCCGCAGCCCGTTCACGAGCTTCAGCTTGCAGGATAGCTGCTTGCTTTTGACCTTCTGCTTTTAAGATCTCTGATTGCTTGTGACCTTCTGCTTTCAATATCTCAGCTTGTCTTACGCCCTCTGCCTCTAGGATATCTGCACGTTTGTTACGCTCGGCTTTCATCTGGGCATTCATCGCAGCAGTAAGATCGGCTGGTGGCTGCACGTCTTTAATTTCGATACGCGTAACTTTGACACCCCAAGGGTTTGTTGCTTCATCAACGATATTCAATAATTTGGTATTAATCATGTCTCGCTGGCTGAGCATTTCATCCAGTTCCATCGAGCCCAGTACAGTACGGATATTGGTGAGAGTTAAATTACGAATCGCGTGCTCAAGATCATTCACCTCATAAGCCGCTTTAGGCGCGTCGATCACTTGAACGAAACACACCGCATCAATAACCACATTTGCATTATCTTTGGAGATGACTTCTTGTGCCGGGATGTCGAGAACACGTTCCATCATACTGATGCGTTGTCCGATTTTATCGATAAATGGAATAATCAGGTTCAGACCTGGTTGGAGGGTTTGTGTATAACGGCCGAAGCGTTCTACTGTCCAGTTATTGCCTTGCGGAACCGTTTTTACTCCGGCGAAAATAAACAATATTGCGACGGCAGTAAAGACGCCGATAGTAATCAATGTATCAATAGCCATACAAAATCCTTTGCAAGTTTAAGTTTTTGATAGTTCAGTATTGATACTGGCTCATATTTAAATTCTGAGCAAATTTATAAATGAGAAATGGGCCATAAAATATTGATTTTATGGCCCATTTTACATTATTTTATTCGATAAACTAATTGATTAAATTGTCAGTTTTCGATGAGATATACGATGCTTATCTTTAGGGCTTTTAGGGTTTAGTTAGTAGAGCAGAGAGTACAGCTGTCGGCGGTACTTACTGGCAACTGGGTTACCTTGTCCAAGCGCACTTAAGATATCCATGAACTCTTTTTTCATATCGCCATCGCAAGCATTTAGATCTTTTGCAAGGAAAGACCACAACAGTTCCATCGCTTCTTCGTTGCGATTCACTTGGTGATATTGCAATGCTAATTCAGATGCTGTCTTAGCGTCATTTGGGTCTTGCTGAAGAGTGGTTTCTAATGCTTGTATTTCAGGGCTGTCTGCTGCTTGCTTGTGAAGCTCAAGCTTTGCGACTAAGCCTTTATAGTAATTATCTTGGTACTCTAGAGGAATGGTGGCTAGCTGAGTTTCAGCTAGATCAAACTGTTGCGTTTCTAGTAAACATTCTGCGATTGCCAGTTTTACCTCGCCTTTGCTCGTCAGCTCTATTGGCAATTGTTGCATTGCTGCGAGCGCTTGTGCGTGCTCGCCTGCTTGCATTTGCTCGAGAGCCTGACGCAGTGCGAGCTCGTCTTGGCTAGGAAGATGTTTTCCTAACATTTCAACAATCGCCTCTATGCTTTGTGGGCCACCCAAACCATCAACCGGCTGACCGTTAACAAACAGTGCAATAGTAGGGAGTGCTTGTACGCCAAATTGGCTAGCAATTGCCTGCTCTTGTTCACAATTCAACAGAGCTAAAGTAAAAGCGCCGTTGTATTGCTGAGTTAATGTTTGCAGTTCAGGGGTTACCTGAGCACTTTCTTGGCTCATTGGTGCCCAAAAGTGGATGAGTACAGGCGTCTGCATTGAGGTTTCTAATACTTGACGAAAGTTCTGCTCATTAAGTTCAACAATATGCGGAGATTGCATTTACGTTCCTTGAGGTGTGTTTTGTGGGTACGTTGCAAATATGGGGGGAGGTGCTGGTAACTTCAAGATCTAACTTGGTTATCTCAAATAAAAAGAGCCAAAATAGAAAACGCTATGCTTCTATGTTGATAGAGTGGTTATCTCAACAGGGAAGGCATAGCGTTATCATTAAGGTGGTCAGTGAGGCATAGCGTAAGATACTCAAAACAGAATAAACAACGTAATCGCCAGACTCACACCGACCCAATTAAGGCGGTTTAAAGTCATGAAATATCCAGATTAGGTTCATCAATTGGGAATAATTGATGAGATAGGACAATCATGACATCTTATTGTTACGGAAAAATTACATCGTTACATTAAAGTTTGCGACTGTTGATGCAAAGTTAGTAACTTATGCTGCTTTTCTCAAAATAGGGTCTAGCAAGCGACTCGGTAGAATTCTTTTCAATACCGCGAACACTTTAGTTGGGGTCGTCACTCGGTATCTTAGCTTTGGTTTCTCTGCGGTGAGTGCGTGATAAACTGGCTCAACACAACTTTCAGGCGGAAGAACAAAGGCGTTGTTCGATGACTCTTTTTCGAGTCGGTCTTTTTGTTGTTGATAAGCTTCTTGATGAGCGCTGCCAGCAATGGTGATCCATTTATTGAAAGCTTTCAGGGCATTATTTCTAAATTGGGTCTCTATTGGACCTGGCTGCAATAACGAGATATGAATGCCACTACCATGCAGTTCTAAACGTAACGTATCTGTCCAGCCTTCTAGCGCGAACTTTGAAGCGTTGTAAGCGCCACGATACTTCATGGCCGCAAAGCCTAATACGGAACTGTTTTGTACGATTCGACCTTCGCCGCGTTCGCGCATGTGCGGAAGTATCTGACAAACAAGATGATGCCAGCCAAAGAAGTTGGTTTCGAATTGCTCTCTGAGACCTTGGGTCGGTAAGTCTTCTAGCGCGCCAGCTTGACCATAAGCGCCGTTATTGAATAAACCATATAATCCGTTAGGCGCTAGCTCAATAGCAAGTTGTGCAGCTTGTTCAATGCTTTCTTGGTTAGAAAGGTCGAGCTGTATGCAGGTCAGTCCCTCATCTTGCAGACGCTGTACATCTTGCGGATGACGACACGATGCAATGACGTGAAAGCCACGCTTTTGTAGTGCATGCGCACATGTGTAGCCAATACCCGTTGAGCAACCGGTGATCAGAATCGACTTGTTCACGCTTAATCCTTCATTAGAGTCTTTATCGCTCTAGGGTAAAGAATTAGTCTTGATGTTGTAACAAGTTTTTTAATGCCGGTTCGATTCTTGAGTAACTAAAGATAAATCCCATTTCAGTGAGTTTCTTTGGTTTGGAACGAATGCTGTCAAAGAGCAAACAAGAAGATTCCCCCATCAGAAGCGACATTGCCCATTTCGGAGTGAATAGGAAATGAGGTCGGCGTAGTTGCTTGGCGAGTGTGCTGCTGAACAGTTTGTTGGTGACAGGGTGCGGGGCACACATATTAAATTCCCCTTGAGCGTGAGGAGTTGACAATAAGTGGTTGATGGCTCTCACCATATCAAGCATGTGAATCCAAGGCATGTACTGTTCGCCTGAACCAAGTGGTCCGCCTACTCCGAGTTTGTAGGGCATTAGCATCTTCTTTAGAGCACCACCATTTTCACCTAACACAATCCCCGTTCTTAGTAGTATCACACGCGTCTCATCGGACTGGGCTCTCTTGGCGATCTCTTCCCAGTGCGCGCAGACTTTGTGAGGAAAACTTTCGTCTTCTACTCGTAGTGATTCATCAAATGGGTGTTGCTGTTGATCGCCATAGTAACCCACGGCTGAGCCGCTAATGAAAGCCTGCGGTGGGTTGCTACTGGCATGAATTAACTCGACCAGTTTTTCAGTAATGTGCCAACGACTGTTACAGATCCTCTCTTTTTGCTCCGTACTCCAACGCTTGTCAGCGATCGGTTCGCCAGCAAGATTGACCACGACATCGAAGTCATTGAGATCGCTGAGTTCATCAAGAGATTGAATGTAATGAAGGTTATTCTGGTTCAGGTGATTTAGGTTTTGCTTCGCTTTTTCGGGGCTCCGTGTCAACAATGTCACATCGTCAGTATTCCAACTTTTGACCAATTCAGAACCAATAAATCCCGTACCACCAGTTAACAATATCTTCATACCAATCTCCCTATTAAACATAATTATAGACATGGCTTGTTTTTGAACGCCAATCAATACGAAAAAATCACTATAACGATCAGTTGGTTTCAATCGTGTGATACCCAAATTACGCCGTATCAATTTACGAAAGAATGAAATTAAATTAATCAGGTTAGGATGTATACCGCTATCACACTTATGCATTTTACTCCGATATGTTACCAACTGCGTAATATTTGTCACATAAGGAATGATAAGGATTTGCCATGATTATTAGCAATTAATAACCAGACACAATTTCAATGACTAGGAGTTGCGATGACGGCAGTGCTTGCTTTGTTTCGAGCCATGTTAGGTAGCCTAAGGGATCTCTTGCCGATCGTGGCGGTGATTGCTTTCTTCCAGCTTGCTGTTTTGCAAGAACCACTCCCTCATCTGTTGTCTATTCTAACTGGCTTAGTGCTGGTGGTTTTTGGACTGACTTTTTTTATCTTTGGCCTTGAGATGGGTCTGTTCCCAATCGGCGAGTCGATGGCTCAAGCTTTTGCTCGTAAGGGGAGCGTGTTTTGGTTATTGACCTTCGCTTTCTGTTTAGGGTTTGGTACCACCATTGCGGAACCCGCATTAACCGCAGTGGCCGCCGAAGCAGCAGAAGTGGCCGCTGAAGGTGGTGTTATTCCCAACTCTCTAGACGAAATGGAACAGTACGCCGATGGCTTGCGTTTCACCGTAGCATTGTCGGTGGGGATCGCCATCTTACTTGGGGTGCTGCGAATCTTAAAAGGTTGGCCAATTCAGTACATGATCATCGGAGGTTATATTGGAGTTGTGGTGCTCACTGCATTTGCCCCTGAAAACATCATTGGGATTGCGTACGACTCTGGCGGAGTGACTACATCGACCATTACCGTTCCGTTAGTGACCGCATTGGGCGTGGGTTTAGCCTCTGCGATTAAAGGGAGAAATCCGATGATTGATGGCTTTGGATTGATCGCCTTTGCTTCACTGCTGCCGATGATGTTTGTCATGGTCTACGGGATGGTGGTGACATGATCAGTGCTCAGCAATTTATCGACACCTTTCTTGGTACTGTCATGGATGTGATTCCGATTGCGGTGATCATCTTCGGTTTCCAATTAGCGGTGCTGCGCAAGCCAGTTAATAACTTAGGCAAAGTGCTGATAGGTTTCTTTTACGTCATTCTTGGGTTGTCGCTCTTTTTGATGGGGTTAGAGCTCGCGCTGTTTCCTTTAGGGGAGACTATGGCAATGCAACTCACCGAACCAAGTTTTTTGACTGAGTTCAAGGTCAGTTCAGGCCTTGCCTTAGTTTGGTTTGACTATTACTGGGTTTACCTTTTCGCGTTTTGTATTGGTTTCAGTACCACGATAGCCGAGCCCTCTTTGATCGCCGTTGCTATTAAGGCAAACCAAGTTTCCGGTGGCAGTATCAGTGTTAACGGGCTGAGGATCTCCGTGGCGTTAGGTGTAGCGATTGGCATATCGCTAGGTAGTTATCGCATCGTGGCTGGCGACCCTATTCATTACTACATCATTGCTGGCTATGTCATTGTGGTTATTCAGACCTTTTATGCGCCCAAATTGATTATTCCGTTAGCTTACGATTCTGGTGGGGTTACGACATCAACGGTGACGGTACCTTTAGTGACGGCACTTGGGTTGGGACTCGCGTCAACGGTGCCAGGAAGAAATCCGGTAATTGATGGCTTTGGGTTGATTGCTTTCGCGAGCTTATTTCCAATTATATCCGTGATGGGGTATGCCCAAATAACGCAATGGCTAAACCGATCACAATCCTCTAAGGAGAGCAAAGATGCGCTTTAAACTTATCTTAGCGTTTGTAGAAGAAAGCAAGACCGATATCGTGCTCGACGCCGCGCGTGATGCGGGTGCAACAGGGGCAACCGTGATTAACAATGCCAGAGGGCAGGGGCTAAACCAAAAGCGCACCTTCTTTGGGTTAACGTTAGAGGTGCAAAAAGATGTGCTGCTGTTTGTCGTCGAGGAGCACCTAGCTAGGCATATTCTAGAAACTATCGGTGAAGTCGGGGAGTTTGACCAAGAGTCAGGGCAAGGGATAGCAGTGCAGATCGATGTCGAAGATGCAGTCGGGGTCGCGCACCAAGTTGAAACATTAACTAAGGTTGTGGAGGACGAGTTATGAGTGGCAGTGAAAAAATCCGAGTAAGCGATGTAATGGCTAATACGTATGTGATTATCGATGGGCTAACCACTGTGTTGGAAGCGATAGAGATGGCTAAGAAGCATAAAGTGAAAGCCATCATTGTCGATAAGCGCCACGAAGATGACGAATACGGCATCGTATTGATGAATGATATTGCTAAGAAAGTACTGGCTAAGAACCGTTCTCCGAAGCGAACCAATGTTTATGAGATCATGACCAAGCCAGCGCTAAGCGTGTCTGCCGATATGAATGTGAAGTACTGTGCACGCTTGTTTGAGCGTTTTGGTATCAGTCGTGCCCCTGTGGTCAGTGACCATAAAATAGTCGGTATGGTTAGTTACAATAATATCGTGATCAACGGTATGGCGAGAGATGACGTGTAGCTGTTAGATACGTACAATAGGCTCATAAATTTTATGGAGAAGTACGTGTGAAATTATTTTTTGCTTCAGACCTACACGGTTCGCTGCCAGCAACAGAAAGGGTATTAGAACTCTACCAAGCGTCTGGTGCGCAATATTTAGTGCTATTGGGTGACATTCTGAATCATGGTCCAAGAAACCCGATCCCTGAAGGATACAATCCGCCGGCGGTTGCAGAGAAGTTGAATGCGTTTTCTCAAGAGATCATTGCTGTTCGTGGTAACTGCGATAGCGAAGTGGATCAGATGTTGTTGTCTTTTCCAATGATGATGGATTACTCGTGGGTACTATTAGAATCAGGCCAACGTATTTTTCTAACTCATGGTCATTTGTACAACACCAATAAACGCCCCGAGCTAAAGGCGGGTGATATTATTGCCCATGGTCATACCCATATTCCTGTTGCTGAATACCAAGATGACATCTTTATCTTTAATCCTAGCTCGGTGACATTCCCACGAGATGGCCACGCAGCGAGCTATGGCATCTATGAAAATAATATCTTTAAAGTCATTAGCCTTGAAGGTGATGTTCTCGTGAGTGGCGAGCTTTAAATAAACTCAATCGGCGGCGTTAGAAAAGGCTCACTTTGAGTCTACGTGGCCGAGGTCTCTGTCTGGAGCAATGATGTTTCGTACTCTTTGCTTCAGAACTTTAGCCTCAGGAAAACCGTCGTCCGCTTTTCTTTCCCAAATCTGTATTCCATTACAAAAAACCTCAAATCGACCTCCGGTATCAGGGTGTAAACTCACTTGCTCTATCTCTTCACTGAAAGTATGCAGTAACTCTTGGCATAACCAACTAGAACGAAGCATCCAATTGCATTGACGACAATAGTGTATTGCGATGGTTGCCTTGGTGATTGATGCACTTACCGAGCTTGGTTCTGTATTCATAGATACCCCTAAAAATTCTAAAACAGTAGTTTGATGTCAACAGTTAATAAAAAAGGGGCATCATGCCCCTTTCTATTGGTATATCGTTTAATGATATACAGTAAATCACTGTTGAGTTTTAGCTTAATCTGATTTTAGTTTGAGACAGTATTAGTTTGAGAATAACACCGTAGAGCCATGATTTAGGCTAGTGAGCAGCAGTGCTTTCTGATTAATAATATCAATGCGTCGGCTTTGTTCTGCATCCATTTTAATCACTTGAGTGATCAGCTCGAGTTGCTCCTCTGAAAAGTCTTGTCGCTCAGCAGAAGTGACATCTTTAAACTCCGTTGGTGAAATCAGTAAGTAATTATCGTTAATATCCCACTGACCGGTTTCGGAAATATTGATGACGTTTGCGGGTGCAGTCTGAGTGCCATACAGTTTAACTACAGCCATTCTCAGATACGTACCGTTTGGCAAATACTTCGCATTCGATGATAGCTCAACCTTACGCAGTGGCCCGATTGAATCCTCTTGCTTGATATCGCTAATCAGAGTCACCATTTTCGATTGCCATTCGTGTTGCGTAAGCAAGCGTTCTATCTTTGCATCGCTACCCCAGTATAACCAGCCGCTCAAGAAAGCAGAGATAACCAGTAAAATAATGGATAATTTTAATTTCATGTTACTGACCACCGTTACAAATGTCGTGTACATCCGACTGGTTTGCGTAAATTCTTAGAGTTACATTCTCGCTCGAGTAATCTTGAGGGTGAATATAGTTTAGAGCTAGATTGTTACCTTGTCCGCCTGTTGCAATCACCTCAGTTGGCTTTAGCATGCCAGTGTGGCTGGTGTTGTAACGCAATACACATTTCTCTATCGCTGGCAGCCAACTAGTCAGAGTTGGATGGTTGATTGGGGTTTGAACTTTGACACCATTAACCTCTGCTAATGTTCGAAACTCTGACTCTGCTGGGTTCTTTAACGTTAAAACGAGTATTGGCATAATGAAAGCGACAAGTAACATTCCAAACGTTAACCATTTATTCGAACTTTCATCTTTAGGTTTAACCTGATTGGTTACTGGCTCGACTTCGACATGATTTTCTTGAGCCTTTGCAGTTGGCTCTGGATCAATAGTTTCAGTGATGACCTCATCAGCTAATGTGGTATTAGCAAATGTTAAAATAGGCTCTACGTCACTTTCTGCAATTTCAGCTGTTGTTGGCTGATCGTTTGATGACAGTGGTGCTGAGCGCTCAACAGTCGCGATAAATTGATAACCACGTTTAGGAACGGTTTTTACAAATGCTGGAGATTTGGTTGAGTCTTTTAGCATTTTTCTGAGTGTCGATACCGCTTGCGTTAAGCTGGAGTCGTCCACCTCAAAGCCTTGGTCTCGCCAAACATATTCGTGTAATTCGTTACGAGTGATAACTTCATTGGGTCTTTCTGACAGCATCAGGAGAATGCGGCTTTCATTGCTGCCAAGACGTACGACTTCACCGTCGCTCATCTGATCAACAAGTGAGTTGCTATTTGGGTCAAATACGAACCGCTGTGCGAGAATAAACTTTGTGCCGATATTGCTCATTGAACTCTTCTATTTTGGATGATTTGGGGTGCGAAATAGACAAATCTCAGGTGAAGTTCTGTTAATTCTTCACCAAATCATGGCTTCTTTTATGTTCTTTTATATTTATAACACTCAAGGATAATAAAAACAGATCAAAAAAACAGTGTTTTTATGCTTTTTGACCTTGAATTTACATTTGTCATCCTCATGTTAATGAACATAAGAGAGGCATAATGTGCAACGCCCCTATGATTATTCAACATAAAGTATAGATGTTTTGGAGTAAAAATGAGCGAAACGGCAACGCAAAATAAAGAGACTCGTGGCTTTCAATCTGAAGTAAAACAACTACTTCACCTAATGATTCACTCACTGTATTCAAATAAAGAAATCTTCCTACGTGAGCTGATCTCTAACGCATCTGACGCGGCTGATAAGCTTCGTTTTCAAGCGCTATCAAATGGCGACCTTTACCAAGGCGATGCTGATTTAGGTGTGAAACTTTCGTTCAACGCTGAAGCAAATACTTTAACGATCTCTGATAACGGCATAGGTATGAGCCGCGACAACGTTATTGAGCATTTAGGTACTATTGCTAAGTCAGGCACAGCTGACTTTTTCTCAAAGCTGTCTGAAGACCAAAGCAAAGACTCTCAGCTTATTGGCCAATTTGGTGTTGGTTTCTATTCTGCATTTATCGTTGCAGACGCAGTGACTGTTCGCACTCGAGCAGCTGGACTTGCTAATGACCAAGCCGTGCAATGGCACTCTGCGGGTGAAGGTGATTACACTATCGAAGACATCACGAAAGAATCTCGTGGTACAGACATCATTCTTCATATGCGTGAAGACGGCAAAGAGTTCTTAAATGAATGGCGTCTGCGTGAAGTGATTGGTAAGTATTCTGATCACATCGGTATCCCTGTCTCTATCTTCACAGCGGTGAAAGATGACGAAGGTAAAGACACCGAAGAGAAGCATTGGGAGCAGATTAACAAGGCTCAAGCGCTTTGGACTCGTAACAAGTCTGATATCGAGAAAGAAGAGTACCAAGAGTTTTACAAGCACGTATCTCACGACTTTGCTGATCCACTAACGTGGAGCCATAACAAAGTTGAAGGTAAGAACGACTACACAAGCCTACTTTACATCCCAGCTAAAGCACCTTGGGATATGATGAATCGTGACCATAAGAGCGGCCTTAAGCTTTATGTACAGCGCGTATTCATCATGGATGATGCAGAGCAGTTCATGCCATCTTACATGCGTTTCGTTCGCGGCTTGATTGATTCAAACGATTTACCACTGAACGTGTCTCGTGAAATCCTTCAAGATAACAAAGTGACTCAGTCTCTTCGTGGCGCATGTACTAAGCGTGTACTCACTATGCTTGAGCGCATGGCGAAGAATGACAACGATAAGTACTTGGAGTTTTGGAAAGAGTTCGGCCTAGTATTGAAAGAAGGCCCAGCAGAAGACATGGCGAACAAAGAAAAAATCGCTGGTCTACTTCGTTTCTCATCAACGGAAGTGGATTCTGTTGAGCAAACCATCAGCCTAGCTTCTTACGTAGAACGTATGAAGGAAGATCAAGACAAGATCTATTACCTAACGGCAGACAGCTATGCTGCAGCTAAGAACAGTCCACACTTGGAGCAGTTCAAAGCAAAAGGCATTGAAGTGGTTCTAATGTACGATCGTATTGATGAGTACGTAATGAATTACCTGACTGACTTCGACGGCAAACAGTTCCAATCGATCACTAAAGCGGGCTTAGACCTAAGCAAGTTTGAAGGCGAAGAAGAGAAAGAGAAGCAAAAAGAGACAGAAGAAGAGTTCAAATCTGTTGTTGAGCGCACTCAATCTTACCTAGGTGGTCGTGTTAAAGAAGTTCGGACTACGTTCAAGTTAGCAACAACACCTGCGGTTGTGGTGACTGATGACTTCGAAATGGGCACGCAAATGGCTAAGCTTCTTGAAGCTGCGGGTCAAGCGGCACCTGAAGTGAAGTACATCTTTGAGATTAACCCTGAGCACGCACTTGTGAAACAGATGGCTGATGAAGCGGACGAACAAGCGTTTGGTCGTTGGGTTGAGCTACTACTTGGTCAAGCTATGCTGGCTGAAAAGGGCTCAATGGAAGATCCGTCACAATTCTTAGGTGCAATCAACGAACTACTGACAAAACGTTAGTCTTTCGACTTTGGGCTAAGCTCATAATTATAATTAAAAGCTCGCTAATGCGGGCTTTTTTTAGGTTCATCGCGGCTTTCCGGGGAAAGCCGCTTTTATCTTCAAG
>NZ_JBFSTC010000044.1:0-38750 GCF_041466605.1 Vibrio sp. 10N.247.310.17
TTATCGCCCAAACTGGTTAAATTTTAACAGTGACAACTACCCTGCCAGATAGGGGATATATAAATTTTCAATAATAAAAGCCTTCTTTAATTCAATTTTAACCTTATTCAAAAATACAGAGTGGCTTTCTATTTCGACGACAAAAAGTTCTAATATACCTGCAACCGACAATTGATGAAAACGCTCTATATTATTAAAAAACCACTTAAAGGGTTTTATTAATAATGTATCATCGTGCTTCATGAGATAGCTAATAGCTACAATGATATCCTTTTGTACAAAGGCATCTAAGTTTTTTGTTTTACTAAGAATTACTACTATAGCTAGTTCATCATGATTCATATCTGATAATTCGACGCTCTCTACACTTTCCCATTTAAAATCATTTTTATCTGGTAATCTATTTTCAATAAAGTCAAAACTCTTTTTGTACATTGATAAAGTCGATTCATCTTCTAAGCCTGCATGTTCAAATGCAATAATTAGATTGGCAACATATTTATATAAAAAATCAGAATTAGAAAATATTTTACGCAGCGATTTTACGCAGCGATTTTGCCAATACTCTTAATGACTCATTTTTATCAATTTTAACAGCATTTTTTAATGATTCTTTGTCAACAAAGCTCGAAAACCAACCATCCTTAGAATAAATGAAATTTTTAATAAATAGAAAAATTTTAATATCGTCTGACAAAGACAATTGTTCAATTAACCCCCTGATTTTTTTAGAATGCTCTTCACTATCACTTGGAAATTTTTTTGTTATAATTGGAATTAATAGTTCCGTTGCAAGCTGGTCGTTGCAAATCTCTTCCAAATAAAAATAAAGATAATTTAAATCTTCATCAGATAGCTTGTCTTTTTTATCATAATATTCTAGTAATTCAGTTTCATTTTTATCTCTCAATGACACTTCTTTGCAAAATGATTCTATTAAGCTTACGCTCAGTTCTTGATTTGTAGATGTACTAATTAAAGTTTGATTTTTTGAATTTTTATTGGATATTGGCGTGACTATTCCAAATTGAGTCATTAATTCATGAAACTTAGCTTCAACTTTATCAGTTAATGTATGAGATGAATCATTCCAATCTCTTGCTGATAAGTTGATTAAGGATAGTCCCGCTTGCCTTTCATCTATATCTACTAACTGAGTAATTACCCTCAAAAAACCGTCGAGATAATCATCTCTATTATTTGTTGGGGACAATTTGTAAAGAAAATTAAGAATTAAAGGGTTAACAGAATAACTTTTTTTCAGGTATGCAACAAACATGTAATCTAGCTTCCAGAAATACTCGTTCGTTAAAAACTCATTAACTAAGTACGTAGTGGCTAACTCATAATCAATATTCAAAAATTGCTCAAACCACTCTATAGTCAGCCATCTAATGCCTTTACCTTCTTCCGTATGCTTCATTACGGCATCAGTTAGGTACTTTAGTCTTTTAGAATAGTCCTTTGCGAAATCTGGATTAATGTTGTTAATAGCTGATAATGGTTCGATGACCTCTGTGAGAGTTGTATCTTTACGAAAGGTATAACTAGTAATTAATTGGAGTGCTTTTTCTAATTCCTTTTTTGCTTCATCTAGCTCATTTATTTTCCCATAGTAAATAGATTTCTTGAATGAATAGTCTGCATATTGACTATAATATTCATTATCCGATTGCCCAAAAGATTTATAGGTAGCAAGAATAAAATGGATGTTATTTTCATTTAAAAAATTATTTTCTATTATAGAGAGAGTTGGATAAGGAATTTTATTTAATGCTGTAACAACCTGTTCCCATGCATCTTTCGACTCGATGTACCTTAGACTTTTTATAATAGTACGATCAATCAAACCGCCATTACTATGAGTAAAATCTATCGCTCTTGGCGTACCTTTATAGGGAGCTGTATCACTCGCTAAAAAATCAATATTTTCGACAATTGCACTTTCTTTATCTAAATTGGAAGGCTTAGCTTCGATAAGCAATAACCTAATAAAATACTTTATCCAATTGTGAAAAAAATTGCTTGAAGGTATTCCTTTTTCGAATTCTGTTAATGTATCTATCGCAGAGTGTGCATGTTGCTTTACATTAAAATAAAACCTATCCAGTTCATTTTCCTTAATGTAACCATCAATGAAGCTTAAGTCTAAAGGTTCTAATTTATATGTTTGCTCAATATTAACAGGAAGCCTTTCCTTGCAACTTGTTCCCTCTAAAGCATCATTAATTATAAGGGCAATCGTTTCATTTTCATCATTATCAATACGTTGATAATGATTATGTATCTCTTCAAAACCTTTATGCTTAAAGACCTCAACAGTGAAAATTTTCAGGTAATCAGTATTATCTATTGATACTGCTTTAGTAAAATAACTACTTAGATCTTTATTTTCTTGTATCAAATAATTCACAAAGTATTTGAAGTTATTTGGTGCAATACTCTTTTCAAACAACTTTTTGACTTTTTCCCACTGTGGGGAATAGCCATATTTTTGTAAAATCATAAAACCTTTAGCTGTAATTCTGTCGCTGAAGTTTTTTCCGTCATTAAAAAATAAAAGTGCATTAGCTTTTTCTGTCCCGTAGATAGAGCAAATTGCTTCAAAATACAACTCGAAATTTTCTAAAAACTGACTATGATGCTCCTCTGAGTTAGTTGTTGAAATGGCTCTATGCAACTCACTAGCATAAATGAAAAGAGGCCAGTCTTGTGATTTCTCGGCCACATGTAAAAAATTTTTATAATTACTCTTTATTAATGACTCTGAATGACCGTGATACAGACTTTTGGATAAAAAACTGTTCTCTGCATACGCACTCGCATCTTCATACCGTTCTGAAAGGATTAAGTAGTTTAATAAATATCTGTAAGACTTATCATTTTCATAAAAGTCATTATTAATTAACCAATTTGCTATGTATTCATATATCTCTTTAATGTCTTCTATAGAAGACAATTTCTCAATGTTAAACCTCCTAAAGCTATCATGATATAATTTTAAGCCCCCCCCTAGAACTATTTTCTGATATAACAGGAGGTAATACTTTCATGTCAGAAGTAAAATGACGCTTCATCGGTATTATTTCTTTGAGTTCTTTTTTACTAACAGCGAACTCTAAGCAAGATAATATTTCAGATGTTGTATTATTTCCGATTTGACTTGTTAGATATTCATAATAGTTTTTTAGGTTAAAATCATATTTAGGCAGGTTATCAATAAGCTCGTCAGTAATAGCTTGATAATCATTAAGAGTCTTTAGTATATAAGTTAGATAAAGTGGGCTTCCTTCACTTTTTTCATTAAGTAGAGTCGATAGATTTTGACCATTAATTAGGATATCTTCACATTCAAACCTCTCCATCAGCTCCTTAGTATTTTCAATATCCCATTTAGGTAACTGTACTCTTATAAAGTCATTACTTTCTGTTAAAATATCAACCTCGACCGTAGACTGGGATCCTAATAAAATACTGACGTTAGCGGGTAGTTCGATCTTTGATATGTACTCAATAATTCTTGTCTTTTCTTTAGACAAAGCAGAGGAGGTTTTTAAAACCCTGTCAATATGGTCTAATCCATCAACTATGATTATTATGGGTTCATCAACAGCGGCTAATAATACATTTAGTTCTTTTAGGTTAGAAGCATATAGGTGCTGTTTTTCTTTTTTAGCTTGTGGAAAATATCTTTCAATATCACTTATCAAGTTACCAAAAAAAACGTCTGAACTAACTCTCTCTTCAAAATGTGAATCATTGGTACTAGTAAAGCAATAATGTCGAATTACGACATGCTCTTTCCTCGTTAAATAGTCAATCAAATTTGTTAAGAACCATGATTTGCCTGAACCTGGTTCACCAATCAATAACGTTTTATTGTTGGCAATGACATTATCAATAAATAAACTGTTTTTTTCATCAAATGTAATATTTTTATTTTGATCAATTTCGAATCTTTGTTCAATACGGCCAAAATCCGTTCTTACTCGCAATTCAATAAGTATATCTCTAGCTGAAATTTGAGCTGAACGAGTTCTATACGCTCCAGATATTTTAGCTAATCTTTCTAAAAAATCAGAGATATAAATATCATTATTAGGGTATTGTCCAATCCCTAATTTTTGAGCTTGTTCTATTAATATTTCTTCTAACTGTCTTGGCCTATTAAACTCTAAACTTGCTTTAGGTAAGTTGACTTCAATAAGTAAATCATTACAAAAATCATTAAATTCACTTCTATCTGTATTATTATCTTTTACGTACTGGCTTAGACTCTTCCAACGGTTAAAATTCTCTGGGTTCTCTTCCCATAGACGGCCAAGATTGATTTTAAAAACCTTTGTTGAAAAATTATTAAATGATGATCTACCAGGTAGTAGCTCTAAAACCCTTGTAATATCTTCATCAACAGGTTCGTCCCAAGCTAAGCATAATCTAAATTCAGTATTAGGGGTTTTAAGGTTTTGCCACGTTTCAAATAATTTATGGATTGCAATTTTATAATGGGCATCACCTGAAAGGTAATCTTTTATTAGTATTTTTGATACAGTGTCATTACTGTACTTAATCTGCTTCCGCTGTATTTCGGCACCATTAGTAATGACTAAGTCATCAAACCTATCAGGGATACTACCAGTCGTGTTCTTTTTATCTATTGAAAAGACACTATCGAGATTACCATCTAAAATCTCTTTTAAAATGAAGTAGCTTGTTATCAAATCTTGGTAATCATAGCCTTCATGTGCATTATTTAAATTCAAACCAATTTTCGCCTTTTGACATTAATTTAATCGATTCTATTTTAAGCTTTATCTCTACTTTGTATAGCGTGTATCATCTATCTTCAAGCAAAATATTGATTAACAATGCTTTAAAGAGAATATTCGAAAAAGCGAGTGCACATGAATGAAAAGTCAGCATTGAAATAAGAATATAATCAGAATTAGCAATGAGAGTAAAAATGACATAACTGTTAGACCACCATATGAAGCCCTTTTGCTCTAAACAGCGCTACTTGCCTGCGCTAGGAGTCAAGAGGCTTTCCTCTTGCCCGCAGCTATCGTGCATCTTTTGCGTAGCAAAAGTGTGACGATAGCGCAGCGGGTTGCATTGTCGTCACACTTTCAGTGAACGCCTATTTCGAGGTTGTCCCCAATATCATTTATGCACTTAAGCTGATATCTATGTCGTCTAAACGAAATAGATTTACGGCCTCTACAAGCTGCTCTGGCTCCAGTCGTTTACCATATCTACCGTAGGTCATGTTTTGATGTTTATGGCCTACAATTTCAGAAACCACATGCTCTTCGACATTCGCTCGTTTTAACTCATCAATAAAGGTATGGCGGAATGAATAGGCGGTTGCTCGTTGTCCTGCTTTAAAGCCCACATCATTAAGAATGTTGCCGAAGGTCTTTCTATAATCCTTTGACCAATCATTATCTGCACCGCGAGGTTTGACATTAAAAAGCTGTGTTTCTTTTGCTCGCTGGCGAGCTTTCACAAAGGCTAAGAAGCCCATATCTAACAATGTTTGATGAATGGGCACGGTTCGATTGGATAACTGGTTTTTCAGCTTCTGAGCGTCACCTGAGTCCGAGAACTGGATGCAAGGTAGTTCGCCTTGCTTGATATCCCGAACTTGAAGCTGACAAGCTTCTGACGGCCTGCAACCTTGATAAAGCATCAATAAGGTTATCCATTTAAAATCCGTGTTTTGTTTGCGATAAGCGTCGTTTGAGAATAATTTCTGTAAATCCTCAGTTTTCCAACGTTGTCGTTGCTCTTGAGCACTCTTTGCATTTTTAGAGGATGTTTTGACGACAGCAAATGGATTAGCCGTAATAAGCTCATGAGCTAAACACCAATTAAAAAACTGTCTATTTGCCGCAATGTAGTCTTTTAAAGTTTTGCTGCTTAATTTTCGTTTGAGTAATCGGTCTCGATAGTGCATTGCAATACTATTGGTGGGCTTATCTGTATTTAATTCTTTTAGATAGCCTAAAAAATCATTACATCGTTGCTCTACTGATTAAGGGTGAGTTGTGTGACACCTTCTAATTGCTTAGATTGAATAAAATCAGTGAGCGTAACTGAGGTAATAACAGGTAAGGGAGTAGCAATTTTTATTTTTGGTGAAGGGTCTACCACAAGCTTGGGGGCTTTGGTTTGAGTCTCAGGTTGTGCGTTATAAGCCGCTCGTAGGGCGTTAATCGACTGAGCCAGTTCAGTTTTAAATTCGATAATCGTTAAAGAGAGCGCAATGGCTTTCTCAAACAACGCATGAAGCAATTGAACTTGCTCAACATTTCGACGATAAGCGGTTTTACGCTCACGAGTAAGTAGGGAGAATTTTAGTTCGTTAGGATAACCACTTTCACGGAGTGAAAGTGGAGTAGCGATACGAGTATAGTAGACGCTATTTGGAAGTCTTAATAAGTACATCTGTGCCACCTTTCTGTGCAAGGCGATTTTCGATAGTACAGATATAAAAAAACCGCTGTAAAAACAGCGGTTTAATCTTTTAATTTGGTGGAGGGATAGGGATTTGAACCCTAGAACCGCTATTAACGGTTGCCGGTTTTCAAGACCGGTGCTTTCGACCACTCAGCCATCCCTCCAGTGGCGTGAATAATATAAGGGGCAGAGGATCTTGTAAACCCTTAATTTTCATAATTTTGTTTTGTTGCTTGTTTTCTAATCATTCACGGCAATAAAAAAGGGAAGCCATTGGCTTCCCTTTTCTTTTTGATGATCATTTAGTCATTTTTGGTATAGAACCGCTGTAACTCAGTAAGGCCTTGCATCAACACTGGCAAGCGAGGGCTTACATCTTTCAGACGTTTGTAATTCTGATCGTACAATTTGTAGTTACCAAACTTATCTAACACCGTTGTTTGTTGGTCAGTAACAAGAGCAAGTTCACGTGAGTCTCCTGCGAGAATCCATTTTCTTCTACGCTCATCAAACAGGCTACGACCGCTACTGAAGTCAGTCGGGTTCGAAGATACACCTAATAGCTCTTGCATTAGCGTGACTGACACGTCTAGGTGACTAGAACGGTGAGTATATTCAGATGCCGACTTACCTGGCCATTTGATGAACAGAGGCACTTGTAGTTGGTAACGACTGTAATTGGAGTTTGCACCCCAACTATTGGTTTTCGTTTCGTTAAATTCAGTACCATGGTTAGAGGTAATGATAACCACTGTGTTGTCTTGAAGATCTAGGCGCTCCAACTCTGCGTAGATTTTCGCTAACTGAACATCAGCCGCTTGAGTCGATTTTTGGTAATCTGCAGTAAAACGCTCAGCTGTAGTCAACGTCACATCTGTTTCGTAACTAGAGAAGTTATCGAGCGTTGTTAGCTCAATAAAGTTAAACCAAGGGCTTTTTGCTTGTGGCGATTGAACCCATTCAGACCAAGCTTGTATTGCGCTTTGGTCATCATCTGTTGCTTGCTCTGGGAGTGCATCACGACCTCGGAAGATGACTTCCGGGTAAAGTGCGTCGTCAAAGTCATCACCGCTAAAAGCGGCAAGTGTATAATTGTGATGTTTTAGCACATCGAGTAATACTGCGCTCGAACCTTGTGCTTTGATGCTGCTTGCGTAGCTGCTAGGAAGGCCATAGAACAATCCGAAAATACCAAACATGTCGTTACTTGAACTGTAGTGATTGGTGAAGTTGATCGATTGTTGTGCATAGGCATAGCTGCTTGGCATTGCAGTGCTATTGAGTGCATCAGCGCGAAGATTATTCACACTCACAAGCAGAATATTAAGATCAGCACTGCGGCGGTTGTATTGAATTTTTTCTAGCGGGTAGCTAACTAAGTTTACGTTCTCTTGGTTCGCTTCTAAACGCTGTAAATACTCTTCACGGTCTAATAGACCATGCTTTTCCATAAAGCTTTTTGCTGTCATAGGATAAGACAGTGGGAAATTCGCTTTCTGGCTTGTAATTGGGTTGTAGAAATACGCATCAGCCCACATGTAGGTCAAGTGGCTGCTGATGAAACACAAGAAGAAGACGGCAGTAATAGGACGGCCAATGTGTTTATGAGACAGTTTACGTTGCTTACGCCAAACCCACTCAGACAGACCTAGCTGCAATAAGAAGATTAGTGGCATTACAATGAAGAGGTGCTGCAAATCAGAAGTGAGTGCAGACTCCTCTCCACTGAATAAAACCTCCCACACGACAGGTGTCAGGTGGAGGTTTATATTTTGATACGTTTGAGTATCAATCAGTAGGACAGTTAAACCTATGGTTGCGAAGATAACGGCAACCAAACGTAATAACTTCCTCGACGGAAGAATAAAAGTGAGTGGGAACAGCACTAATAGATAGAGCGCGAACACCAAAAATCCAAAATGACCAACCCATGATGCAGCCAAATAGAATTGACCCAATAGGGTTTCTGGCCAAGCAGATTGAGTAATATAACGAGTACCAATCAACATCGCAGCAATGATGTTGAAAAATGCAAACCAGTGGCCCCAACCTACCAGTCGAGATACACGATCGCTATATGAGTTTGCGCTGTCTACCATTTATAATTCTTTTTCCGTCAATCAAACTTAGTGAGACTTTTTATCTTCAAGAGAAGAAATTAAAGCTTCGGCAAATTTTTCAGCAATTCCTTTGCGTTGTGAAGCAGCAACGTTCTGATTTAAGACATTGGTTGCGATATTTCCAGCGATCATCAATGAAAGCTCAGGTGAAGCTTTGTGCTTAGTCAGTACAGCACCTACTTCAGCTAGGATTTTTTCAACTTGATCATCTGTGTATTTAGATATAATCGGCATAAGGACTCTAATAATGATAGTAAAAGCGGCTTATGATAACCTACTATGCACAACAACTGAAACCTGAACGGTAATATTTTCACTATGAGCCTTCACCTTTCCAACGTAATTTTACACCAGCTAAGCAAGAACGATCAGGAAGAGCTGATTGTTAACTATCGTGCTGAATCTCTAGAAAACGATACTGCATCTGAAAACCTAGTCGCTGAACTTCACCGAGTTTTTGATTCAAAAGCAGGTAAAGGATTTGGTTCTTTCAAATCCGACAGCGAATTCCAGCAGTCGTTGCATGAATTTCGAGCTGGAGAACAAAGTTTTTATGATTTCTCTCAAAAAAGTGCGCTACGTCTAAAAGATGAGCTTTCAAAGTATCCTTTTGCTGATGAAGGTACTTTGGTACTGGCTGAATATCAATCACTGGCGACAGACTACCTTTTCATCGGACTACTGCCTTCTAACCAAAGTTTGAAAGTGACCGAAGGGCTAGATATTAGTGCGACGGATTACCTGGATATCTCGAAGATGGATATTGTTGCGCGCCTTGATCTTTCAACATACGACACAGACAAAGAGTCAAACCGTTACCTTACTTATATTAAAGGGCGCGTTGGTCGTAAAGTCGCTGACTTCTTCTTAGACTTCCTTCAAGCAGAAGTAGGCTTGGATGCTAAGCAGCAAAACCAAGTATTGATGCAAGCGGTAGAAGACTTTGTTTCTGACTCTAAGTTAGAGAAAGAAGAAGCGATCAGCTATAAAAAACAAGTTGCGGATTACTGTAACGAACAGCTTAAAGCGGGTGATGAAGTTCAAGTTCGTGAACTTTCTGGAGAATTGCCAGCAAGCACAGATGGTACAAGCTTCTTTGACTATACTAGTGAGCAAGGCTACGAGTTAGAAGACAGCTTCCCAGCAGACCGCGCAACTATGCGTAAACTAACAAAATTTGTTGGTGCTGGTGGCGGTTTGAATGTTAGTTTTGATAGTCTGCTTTTAGGTGAGCGTATCTTCTACGATCCAGAGACAGACACGCTAACCATTAAAGGGACGCCACCGAACTTACGTGATCAACTGACTCGCAATAAGTCATAGTCCGAAGTTATTAGGTAGCAAGCGACAGCAGGTTGTTGTCGCTTGTTTATGTTTAGCAACATAATGGTTTAGAGTTCGCATGAACAAGGAATATCGATGGAACAATCAGTAGCAAAGCCCAATCGCTTTAAAAGACCCGCAACTTTTTTGGTTGCACTCTTGGCTCTGTGGCTACTTCCTTCACTGGCTCTCCTTAATCTAAGCCGTTCTTACTCTCACTCGCTCGCTCAAATTGAAGAACTCGGTATTCGCGTTAATGAATTGAGGCAATCGCTTTATTTCTCTGAGCCGCTGCGAGTCTCTCGCATTAATGATTTAGCACTCGATGCTCAATTGGTTTATTCGATCCGACTGCAGATAGAATCTGATTTCCAACACGCCTTGTTTCGTCCTGATGTGAACCAACTGCTTTACGTTGCCGATCAATTTTTAGAAAAATTTGATGAATTCATTCCGATAGAAAGTCAGGTGCAAGATATCGTCGATAACATCAAAGTGTTACGCACAGATACACAACTTTCCCCTAAGTTAAAGCCGCTACTCAACGAATTTGGTGTCGTCGTTTTTGAAGCGATGTATTCCGATAACCAAAGTTCATCAGCAACTTATCGCGCCTTTGATTCTATACTTGAAAAATCTTATTCATTAAAATCCGAAGAGCAAGATGCACTCCAACAATTACTGGCTGATGCTTCAGCATTGCTGAGTGATTACGCTCAGCTCAATTATTTAGTCGATAAAATTAAGAAGAATTCAGTAAACGAACAGATCATTAAACTTGAAGCTGAGTTCCATGATCGTCAATACAACCTATTATTGATCATGCTAGGTTTAAGCTTAGTGGCAATGATTGCGTTACTGTTGTGGAGCGTTAGGTCCCAAAAATCGAAGAAAGAAGTAGACCAAGCACTCAAACAGGAACCAGTCATCGATTCAAGTCAGGACGATGCTCTCTCTACTTCCAACAAAGATACGTCTTCTCGTAACGATACTGCTTCTCGCAATAATATTGTTTCTCATAGCGATACTGTTTCTTCCGCGGTGACGCCACCAAGTAATCCCCCATCAGTATTAGATATTACGCAAGCGAGTCAACATTCTGATACCCAACCTCAGCAGAGTATTTGTGCGACAAGCCCGCAAGCTATTTCACAAGAACCGATTTTGCAAGAACCTATTCCACATGTTCCGGTTCAGCAAAACTCTATTCAGCAACCCCCAACTCAGCGGACACCAGAACAAGTGCAAGAGCCAGAGAAGCACATTGCCAGTGTGACGGATTCAAAGCCAGCGATTGATATTGAAGAGATGCTAGAGACTCTTGATGGCGATACCGAGTCTGTTGAATTGTTGCTAGGGGTCTTTGTCGAAGATCACGCAGATGACTATACCAGATTCAAATCTCTGCTCACTAAGGATGAAACCTCTGCTGCTCGCATTGTGCACAGCTTAAAAGGTGTGGCTGGCAGCATCAAAGCGTCTCGGCTAGCGATCATTGCAGCGACTATTGAAATGACAATGAAGCAGTCCAGAGCCATCAGTGAGCACGATTTAGCTGAACTAGAGCTAGCGATAAAAGCCTCTGTAGATTCTGCTCATGACTATTTAAATACCCAACGTTAACTTTTACAGGTTTTTTGACAATACTCTGACGAAGCGCTCATACAATCCGCGCCCTTAGTCTTTGTCAGAGGTTTATATGTCACGAGTTTCGAGTCGAAATTGGATCGTGTTGGTGCTTAGCATTGTGCTAAGTGGTTGTTCTCTCTTGGAAGTTAAGCTAGACAGTCAAACGACGCCTCTTACTCAGCAAGAGTTACAGGCTCGGATCATGACGCGTGAATACGCCAAGATTTTTTTTACACGAGTAGAAGACTCGGCCGATCTCATTGCGCAATCTTACCCTGCTGATGACACCTTACATCAATCTTATGTGTTGCTTTGGAAGATCCATGCTGAGCAGGGCTTACAACAAGCGGCGTACCAAACTTCCCCAATGTCAGCATTAATTGACTCATGGGTTTTCACAACACAAATGAATCAGTTTTATAGCCAAGGCGATGGCGCGGATCTGTTCGTGACGGATAATGCGGTAGAGACTGCTCGTTCTCTTGACCAAGAAGCTGAGAAGCTAGCAAAGGGTGTATTGAGCTCGAGTGATTTCAAGAACAGCAAAGCGTTCGTCGAAGAGTTTGCCGCGAGTAATCCTTTTAAAGATCTTACCTTCAGAAGCACACCCGCTTACCGTGAATGGCTAAGTTACCTTGGTAAAGACGAATCTCAAATCGTTCAAAGCCTAGGTACCATGCCGGAGGCGATGGGCGATGCATCAGACCGTTTAAGCCTAATGGCTGACCAAACACCGAAATTGATGACGTGGAAAGCTGAGTTGGTGGCGATGAATAGCTCGCTAACGGGTGAAGACCTATCTATGACGCTGGAAAGCCTTCGTCAAACATCAGCAAGCATGCAGGACTTCATTGAGAATAACCCTGAGTACATGCAAACATTGGCTTCTATTATGTCGACAGAAATGCAGCCTCTGCTCAACGACCTAAGTGATAAGACAGATCAAAAATTGGCGATGCTCACTGAAGAACGTGTAGCCTTAGAAAAAATGGTGACACGAGAGAGAGAAGCTCTGGTCGCGATGATTGCGAAAGAGCGTATTGAAATTGCAGGCATTGTGACTTCTGAAAGGGAACTGTTTACACAAGATCTTGATCGCGTCTCTCAAGAGGTGGTGGTACTCGCTATTGATAAACTGATGGACTTGATCAAAGGTGTGATTATTTACTTCATCCTGTTTATCTTGGTGGTGTTCTTTGCACCGTTAGGCATCGGTTATTGGTTGGGTAAACGAACCGCTAGCAAATAAATTCAGTAATTAAGTAGATCAAAAAAGAGCGCTCTAGAGCGCTCTTTTGGCATTTATATCATCAACATTTTTGTGCTTACGCACTAAAGCCTTAGCTTAAGCTTGTTGCTTGCTCAGTTCTGCGGCTTCTTCAGTTTCAAGCGCTGGTGCTGTTGGTTCACATTTATCAACGAACCAACCCATGTAAGACGTTACGATAGTCACGAGGATACAGATGAAGCTCAACCACATGAACGGAGCATAAGAGAGCGTTGCGACACCAAGAATACTCGCCATGTAGATGCCGTTGTCACTCCAAGGAACCATGCCTGAAGTTAACGTGCCACCGAACTCAGCGTTACGAGATAGATTTTTACGTTGGTAACCTAATCGGTCGTAGTTTTTCGCACAGATTTTTGGCGTTAGGATTAACGATACGTACATTGCAGAACCGAATACGTTACCCATGAAGGCCGTGCCGATCGTGCTTGTTGCTAGAGAGCCTGCGCTATTTACTCGGCGCTCGAACACCTTAGCAATCGTCTCTAATACGCCCACTTTATCCAGTAAGCCACCAAAACCTAAACCAAACACAATTACCGCTACCGAACCAAGCATTGAAGACATGCCGCCACGGTTAAGAATCGAGTCAATAAACTCTACGCCAGAGGAGATAGAGAACGGTGCCCAAGCAGTATTGAATGCCGTTAGGAAATCGATATCTTGGATCATGACTGCCCAGATAATACCTAGCAGAGAACCGAAGCTGATTACCGGGAATGAAGGCATGCGGAAAGCCAACAGACCAAGCACGATCAGTACTGGGACAAATGAGTAAGGCGTGATGTAGAACTGAACTTCCATTGCTTTAATGACAGAATCTACTTGGCTCATGTCAACGTTACCTGCGTAGTGAAAACCAAACGCAGTAAACATGATACCAGTAATCACGTAGCTGATTAACGCAACTGGCAGCATGCCCTTGATGTGCTCAACCACTTCAACACCAGACATTGAAGAAGCCAGAATCACTGAATCAGAAAGTGGAGACATCTTGTCGCCGAAGTAACAACCTGACAGCACTGCACCTGCAGTAATCGGTGCTGGAACACCTAGGCCTTGGCCAATACCCATCATCGCGATACCTGCTGTACCCGCAGCGCCCCAAGAAGTACCAGTTGCCAATGCGGTTAGAGAACAGATAATCATGGTCGCTAAAAGGAAGATAGAAGGGTGGATAGCTTTCAGACCATAGTAAATGATAGTAGGTACGATCCCGCCTGAGATCCAAGTACCAACAAGAGCGCCAACGGCTAAAAGTATTAAAACCGCGCCTAAGCCATTGGATATTCCTTTGAGTGCCGCTTTTTCTAAGTCTTTGTATTCGTGGCCAAGGCGAATACCGAGAACCATGATAATGAACCAGCCAATATACAAGGCAAGTTGAATTGGAAGGTCAAGTTTTGCAGTAAAGGAAAAAGCAAGGGATAGAAATAGTCCTAACGCGATGAATACCTGCAATAGGTTCGGTAGGCGAGTTTTACTCTGCTTCATAAAAGCCTCTTGTGATTTCGAGCATTTATAGTGCTTCGTTATGGTGTGTGGTGCAAAACGGACACTACAGTAATTAGTTTATTATATCGAAAAAATACGTCCAAGTTGTGATATTTGACTGCTAGCACAGTTAATCATGGTTTCATTATCTGAAATATTGTTAAATTCATAGTTCTTACATGTTGAAACTTGTCGCACGTTGTTTTCGTTTTGTGAAGTATTATTCTGGATAGTATTGATTAAAAAGAGGGATTTACTGTTTGTGACGCGAGTGGGATTAAGCTGCTTTGGCGATGCAAATGTTTGAATTTGAGGATAATGGGCGTTTTATCAATGAGGTGGATATTAAATGTCGATACAGGGATAACTGCACGATTCATTGCGTTCACTTAAAAGAAACGAAAAAGTTACACTTTTTGACAAAAATCACTTGAGTTCTGTTTCTGAAAAACTTATAGATGGGGGAGAGCAATTTTTAATTTATACATGGAGAGTGAGCGATGAGAGTAGGTCTAGTTGGTTGGCGCGGTATGGTTGGTTCTGTATTGATGCAACGTATGGTTGAAGAGAAAGATTTCGACTTGATTGAACCTGTTTATTACAGCACGTCTCAGATTGGGATTCCTGCCCCTGTTTTGGGTGGTAAAGATGCGGGTCTACTTCAAGACGCTTTTGATATTGATAGCCTAAAACAGCTTGATGCGGTGATTACCTGTCAAGGCGGAGACTACACCTCAAAAGTATACCCAGCACTGCGTCAAGCAGGTTGGAAAGGCTACTGGATTGATGCGGCTTCTACCTTACGTATGGACGCGGATTCAATCATCACTCTTGATCCTGTTAACTTGGCTCAAATCCAACAAGGTATCCACGGCGGGACTAATACTTTCGTAGGCGGTAACTGTACTGTGAGCTTAATGCTTATGGCTTTGGGTGGTCTATACGAGAAAGGCATGGTTGAGTGGATGAGTGCCATGACTTACCAAGCCGCTTCAGGTGCGGGCGCTAAGAACATGCGTGAACTGATCTCACAAATGGGTGTGATCAACGACAGCGTAAGTTCTGAGTTAGCGAACCCTTCAAGTTCAATTCTTGATATCGATAAGAAAGTCGCTGATACCATTCGTTCATCTTCATTTCCAACCGATCAGTTCGGTGCTCCGCTTGCGGGCTCACTGATTCCTTGGATCGATGTGAAGCGTGAAAACGGTCAAAGCAAAGAAGAGTGGAAAGCCGGCGTTGAAGCGAACAAGATTCTTGGCCTAGATGGTCAGCCAATCCCAATTGATGGCACTTGTGTACGAATCGGTGCAATGCGTTGTCACGCTCAAGCACTAACGATTAAGCTTAAGCAAGATGTGCCTATGGACGAGATCGAAGAGATCATCGCGACGCACAATGATTGGGTTAAAGTGATTCCTAATGACCGAGACATCACTGCGCAGGAGCTAACACCAGCGAAAGTAACAGGCACAATGTCTGTACCAGTCGGTCGTCTGCGTAAGATGTCGATGGGTAACGATTTCCTGAATGCGTTCACGGTAGGTGACCAACTACTTTGGGGTGCTGCAGAACCACTACGCCGTACTCTGCGCATTATCCTTGCGGAGAAAGCGTAATCGGCAAGATTGCTTAAATTCTATTAGCTGATAAACCGAAAGGGTTGACGATAAACGTCAACCCTTTTTAGTTTATTGATATCTCGTTATTCGGCCCTCGAAACTGCCCTTAAACCTCTTCGCATCTCGAGTCTGCTTTTATTTCTCTTCAGTAACGACACGCTTGTCGGGGTCTGCCAATTCACCCGCACAGTGTTTGCAATACATAGCATCCGAATCATGGCCGGCGCGGTTACAGTTCGGACACTTTACCAACTCTTTGTGCGAGTTCATCTCATTGCTGAGCTCTGCAGTAATAATCCCTGTCGGTACCGCTAAAATAGAGTAACCCAATAGCATGGTCAGAGAAGCGATCGCTTTCCCTAACGCGGTTTGAGGGATCATGTCACCGTAGCCAACCGTCGTAATGGTTACGATTGCCCAATAAATACTGTGGGGAATACTTGTAAAGCCATTTTCTGGCCCTTCAATAACAAAGATAAGCGCGCCGAAGATAACAACTAAGATGCCAACTGTGCTGAAAAAGATCAGTATCTTTCGTCTTGCCATTAAAAGTGAACGTAACAGAATGTTTGAATCTTGCAGGTAGCGAACCAGTTTTAGGATTCGGAAGATACGCATCACACGCAGCAGCCTTACCACACCCATAAATGAAGCGCCTGGGAAGATGATCGCTAAGTAGGTCGGAAGAATCGCCAATAGGTCCACGACACCATAAAAGCTGGTGGCATAAGATTTTGGTTTCGGAGAACAATAGAGCCTCAACAAATACTCAAGAGTGAAGAGAGCAGTAAAAGTGTATTCAATATAACGCAGCTGCTGTGACCATTCGGTCATGACATTAGGGATGGATTCTAAGATCAGAACCAATAGCGAAGCCAAGATTGCAACGATCAGAGAAATATCAAATGCACGTCCGGCTGGCGTGTGAGTACCAAAGATAATGACGTACAAATGATGCTTGAGTGGCTTGCGTGACATAAGGAGAGATTCATCTTTTGTTAAATGCATTAACAGTCATTATACAAGCTTCATAATAACGAGGCGAGTGAAAGCCCAATTGCTTTACTCGCCTCATCTATATTGCAATATTGTTGCCCTTTATAGAGCAACCGGATTACCGTTAAACGTTATGCCAAACCTGGGAACAAATTACGTAGGCCATTGGCGATGAACTCGATGCCCAATGCGCCAAGAATCAAGCCCATGATACGCGTGATCACATTGATACCCGTTTGACCTAAAAAGCGAACGATAACCGGCGCTGAACGGAACAGAAGCCAAGAGCAGGTTGCAAACGCGATGATGCTAATGCCAATTCCCACAGTATCAATGGCTGCAGGGTAACGAGATCCGTAAACAATGGTCGAGCTGATTGCCCCGGGGCCCGCCATTAATGGCATCGCAAGAGGAACAACACCGATTTGCTCTTTGCTGATGTATTCAGATTTCTCTTGTTTATTCTGCTTATCTTCACCGAGCTTACCGCTCATCATCGAAAATGCGATGCTCAATAATAGCAAACCACCTGCAACACGAAATGAATCCAGGGAGATGCTAAACATATCAAGCAGCATTTGCCCCGCGACAAGCGACACAATCAGGATAACGGCAACGGCAATATTTGCTTGTAAGGCTGTCCTGTTCCTCTCTTCTGGCGGCATATGTGCAGTAAGGGAAACAAAAACAGGCATGATGCCGATTGGGTTTACGGCAGCAACAAGCCCAAGGAAGAATTGCATAAAAATTGCGAGTTCTAAGCCTTGCATGAGAGCGATCTCCAGTTAGCGAATTTTAAGGTTGAAGGTTTGATTCGGTGAATAGTCTGAGCGCGTAATGTAAGGGACAACTCGGATTTGCACGAATGAAAAAAACTAACCTGAAATAGGGGATTATTTTTAGAAAAACTAATTGAATATCACTTTTGTATTGGCGGTGTTGCGAGTTGGTTGTTAGTGTTTCATTTTGTAATTTATTATCGAGTAACTGTTAACTGCCGCACGAATTTAATAAAAATTATGTCAAAATCTAGCCCGTGCAACGGTATGGATATACTCTCAGTAGCACGAATATGGCTGTATACATGTAATTTAACTGACTAAAAATGAAACTTTTTTACAGTTTATGACTCTATGTAGAAAAAGTTTGTCTGTTTGCTTGTGTTTTGAACTAACGAAAAATGTGATTTTAATCTATATAAATCATCATCTTAAGCATGTTTTTGCGATTGCCTTACTACTTTTTGGTTAATTCTTTTTGGGTAACTGATCTGGGTCAATTTTTTTTACACTGTGAAATAATATACTCAGTCCTGAAAGCAATTTACTAAGAACGTTGTTGTTTGAGGTTAAAAGCAAGCAGCGAAATTAATAAAAAGTTTTTAATATTTATTATTTTAGGAGATCCACCATGCCTGTAACTAACTTAGCGGAACTTGATGCTCTAGTAGCACGCGTTAAAGCAGCACA
The DNA here is from genome assembly GCF_041466605.1 of Vibrio sp. 10N.247.310.17. Taxonomy (NCBI): domain Bacteria; kingdom Pseudomonadati; phylum Pseudomonadota; class Gammaproteobacteria; order Vibrionales; family Vibrionaceae; genus Vibrio; species Vibrio sp. 10N.247.310.17. The sequence continues at coordinate 18,401 of NZ_JBFSTC010000044.1, forward strand.
AGAAGAGTTTGCAACATTCTCTCAAGAGAAAGTAGACGCAATCTTCCGCGCAGCTTCTCTTGCTGCTAACCACGCTCGTATCCCACTTGCACAACAAGCAGTTGCTGAATCTGGAATGGGTATTGTTGAAGATAAGGTTATCAAAAACCACTTTGCATCTGAATTTATCTACAACAAATACAAAGACGAAAAAACATGTGGCATTCTTGATGAAGATGAAAGCCTAGGCACAATGACTATCGCTGAGCCTGTAGGTATCATCTGTGGTATCGTTCCAACAACGAACCCAACTTCTACAGCAATCTTCAAATCTCTAATCTCTCTTAAAACACGTAACGGCATCATCTTCTCGCCACACCCACGTGCAAAGAACTCAACTAATGACGCAGCGAAGCTTGTTCTAGACGCAGCTGTAGCAGCGGGTGCACCAAAAGACATCATCGGTTGGATCGACCAACCATCTGTAGAGCTTTCTAACGCGCTGATGAAGCACGACGGTATCGCACTTATCCTTGCTACTGGTGGTCCAGGCATGGTTAAAGCAGCATACTCTTCTGGTAAGCCTGCTATCGGTGTTGGTGCTGGTAACGTTCCTGTAGTTATCGATGAAACAGCTGACATCAAACGTGCAGTAGCATCTATCCTTATGTCTAAAACATTCGATAACGGTGTTGTATGTGCTTCTGAGCAAGCTGCAATCGTAGTTAGCGAAGTATATGACGAAGTTAAAGAGCGTTTTGCTTCTCACAAAGCTCACGTTTTATCTAAAGCTGACGCAGATAAAGTACGTAAAGTTCTTCTTATCGACGGCAACCTAAACGCTAAAATCGTAGGTCAACCTGCTCCTGCAATCGCTGAAATGGCGGGTGTTAAAGTTCCTGCTGATACAAAAGTACTTGTAGGTGAAGGCCTTGGTAAAGTTTCTTACGATGACGAATTTGCTCACGAGAAACTGTCTCCAACTCTAGGTCTATTCCGCGCAGACGATTTCGAAGACGCTGTTGCTCAAGCAGTAACTATGGTTGAAATCGGTGGTATCGGTCACACATCTGGTCTTTACACTAACCAAGACGTAAACGCAGATCGCATCCGTTACTTCGGTGACAAGATGAAGACGGCTCGTATCCTAATCAACATCCCGACTACTCACGGTGGTATCGGTGACCTGTACAACTTTAACGTTGCACCTTCTCTAACTCTTGGTTGTGGTTCATGGGGTGGTAACTCTATCTCTGAGAACGTAGGTCCTAAGCACCTTATCAACAAGAAAACTGTAGCGAAGCGAGCTGAAAATATGTTGTGGCACAAACTACCTAAGTCTATCTACTTCCGTCGTGGCAGCCTTCCAATCGCTATGAGCGACCTAGAAGGTAAGAAACGCGCATTCCTAGTAACGGACCGTTTCCTATTCAACAACGGTTACGCAGACGATGTAGTTAGCCTGCTTAAAGCGCAAGGTATTGAAGTTCAAGTATTCTTCGATGTAGAAGCGGATCCAACACTGTCTGTTGTTGAGAAAGGCGCTGAAGCAATGAAGAGCTTCCAACCTGACGTAATCCTTGCTCTAGGTGGCGGTTCTCCAATGGATGCTGCTAAGATCATGTGGGTTATGTACGAGCACCCAGAAACTCACTTCGAAGAACTAGCAATGCGCTTTATGGATATCCGTAAACGTATCTACAAGTTCCCTAAAATGGGTAAAAAAGCTGAGCTAGTATGTATCACTACTACTTCAGGTACGGGTTCAGAAGTTACGCCATTCGCGGTTGTTACTGACGACAAAACAGGTGCTAAGTACCCGCTAGCGGATTACGAAATCACGCCAAACATGGCTGTTGTTGATGCTAACCTAGTAATGAACATGCCTAAGTCTCTAACAGCGTTCGGTGGTTACGATGCAGTAACTCACGCTCTTGAAGCTTACGTATCAGTTCTTGCGAACGAATACTCAGATGGTCAAGCTCTACAAGCTCTTAAGATGCTTAAAGAATACCTACCATCAAGCTACAAAAACGGTTCAGCAGACCCAATCGCTCGTGAGAAAGTACACAACGCTGCAACGATTGCTGGTATTGCCTTTGCGAACGCATTCCTAGGTGTATGTCACTCAATGGCTCACAAAATTGGTGCTGAGTTCCACCTACCACACGGTCTTGCAAACGCACTACTTATCTCAAACGTTGTACGTTACAACGCGAACGATAACCCAACTAAGCAGACTGCATTCTCTCAGTACGACCGCCCACAAGCACGTCGTCGTTATGCTGAAGTTGCTGACCACCTAGGCCTAAGCCAAGCTGGTGACCGTACTGCTCAGAAGATTGAACGTCTACTGACTTGGTTAGAAGAGCTTAAAGTTGACCTAGACATCCCACTGTCTATCCAGGCTGCGGGTGTTAACGAGTCTGACTTCATCGCTAAACTAGACGAGCTAGCTGTTGAAGCGTTCGATGACCAGTGTACAGGTGCTAACCCACGTTACCCTCTAATCACTGAGCTTAAAGAAGTTCTAACAACGTCTTACTTCGGTAAAGCATACGTTGAAGGTGAAACTTTTGAAGGTACGACTGTAATTTTGAAGAAAGCTGACCAAAAGCCAGCTGAAGAAAAAGCAGCACCAAAAGCTAAAAAAGAAAAAGCTAACGCATAATAAGTAAGCATTAGTTTGAGATAGGTTTTCGCTAGCACGATACTTATCTATCGGGAAAAGATGAAAGCCCCAGTCGAGAGACTGGGGCTTTTTTTATGTTTGGTTAGTTTGTAAAACGGATTGAAAGGCAATAGCTCTGCTACTTAATATGAGCTGAGCCAGTCATGTTCAATTGGAATAGGGAGTTAAACCTCAGCTGCGACAACTCGCCCACTGAAGTAGTCATTCGAGACAATGTATTCCGTTGTTCTGGTCAGTTCGTCTTGCAGTTGTGCCCAGTGACACCCATTGAGCTTGCCTTCGGAGTTATGAACGGCAGGGACAACGCCACCGACTCGAATACCAAATGGCGTCAGTTCTTTCGCCCAGCTATGGGTAAAGCCGGTAATCATGGAGTTTGCGCTCTCTAAGCCTGACACATCATGAAAGTCATCGTGAGATATCACATTCACAATTACGCCTTCTTTGTCTTGCTCTCGTAACCTCTCTGCACTGATTTGCCCAAATGCGAAAAGGGTCGATGCCATAGCAGACAGATCATTGATAAAGCTACTGACAGGCTGATCGCCAATTAGACTAGGCATTGGGGAACTTATCCAATTGTTGACCAGAACATCGGGTGTAGTGTTAAAGGTGGCTTGAATAAAATCAAATACGCTGAGGATAGCTTGGCTGTCATTCCCTTCGAGCGTGTAATGGTAAACAGAGTCGGAGAAGCGGGCACATTGTAAATAAGTCGCCTGAAGTGCTTTTGCGTCTTTATCACAAAGGATGACAGTGGCTCCAAGGTTAACAAAGTGATTCGCAATCGTTCCTCCCAATCGCGAGCCGGCAGATGTTACCAATATAATTGAGCTTTTTATTTCCATCCCAGTACCTAAGCAAATCGTCCATGTTGGATAATGATGGGTTAAATTTCATACAGCGGGTGTGAATTGGCTCAAACTAAGGTGTACCCATTGATAACTTTTTATGAACTTTGTGGCAGGTCACATTTTGCAGTAACTTCAAGTGTTAACCGACATCTCCGGTTTTTATGATGACCAAAGGTGATGGTTCATATTGCCTACATCAATCATTCAAAAAGCGAGATCGAACAAAGAATAGTCGTGAATATTGAGTGAGAAAGAGGACGGCTAGGCAGCGGCTATACTTGCGCCTGAATCTGATACTGACGTTGAGCTGTCGACAGCTCGTTGTAGAGCGTCGCATTTGGTAAATCAGGTAACTGTTTACTTGCCAGTTTACGCCTGTCATGACCAGAAAGGTTTTGGTAAATCTCTTCGGGGAAGTCGGCTGTATCTTCTGGCATGAAAGCAAGTGCTTCAGGCTTCAAGTAGTGGCTTAGCTTGGCGCTGGCAAGGCTAGCTTGATGAAAGTGATTCGATTGTTGTGCTGAAATTTCATACGACGATTGGTTTGAACGCAGTTGTTGCGGTTCTGCTACGCCAAATTGCTTACGTAAGCGATCTTCAGTCGTTTCAGTGACGTCAATAGTGTCGATGGGAGTACAGTCGCGAACATCATTAGAAAACATAGATAGCAGCAACGCAAAATCTGCACGGCGACCTTGCTCAACCGCTTGGCTGATCCCGATGCCGAACTTCAGTTCGTTGATGATTCCTGCTTTGTCTAAAGTATGTATTTGCATGCTGCCTCTCATTGGATACACCTTTAACGGCACGGAGTTGGCAAACTTTAGAGTTTAATTACAGGCAAATAACGAATTTATGTAGGGCGATTGAGAAAGGTAAGAATAGGTTGAAAAGTCGGCTCGATCTGCTAGTTCGTTTCGCAATGTTCGCATTGATTAGAATACGACAGATACAAAAAAGCTCACGCCGAGGCATGAGCTTTCAATAGATAACTCGCTATAAATAGCGCAGCGTAAGTAATAATTACTTAGCTAGGTTCTCTTCTACGAAAGACCAGTTTACTAGGTTCCAGAATGCAGCCATGTAGTCAGGGCGAACATTGCGGAAATCGATGTAGTAAGCGTGTTCCCATAGGTCAACAGTTAGAAGTGGAGTAACACCTTCTTCTGTTAGAGGAGTCGCAGCGTTAGAAGTGTTAACGATGTCTAGAGAACCGTCAGCTTTCTTAACTAACCAAGTCCAAGAAGAACCGAAGTTGTTGATTGCTGAATCTGTGAATTTCGCTTTGAATTCTTCGAAAGAACCGAATGCAGCGTTGATCGCTTCTGCAACCGCGCCTGTTGGTTCGCCGCCTGCTTTAGGAGCAAGACAGTGCCAGTAGAACGTGTGGTTCCAGATTTGAGCAGCGTTATTGAAAACACCACCAGTAGAAGTCTTAACGATTTCTTCTAGTGTTTTGCCTTCAAACTCAGTACCTGGGATAAGACCGTTTAGCTTAACAACGTAAGTGTTGTGGTGCTTACCGTGGTGGAAATCTAGCGTTTCTGCTGAGATGTGTGGTTCTAGCGCGTCTTTCGCGTAAGGAAGAGCCGGTAGTTCAAATGCCATTGCTCAATTCTCCATTGATATGAAAGAGTTAACTCTTTCGATTGCTTCCAGTGATATTATTATTCATGGCTCGCTATATTGCCAACCACGGTCAATTTGCTGACTTGCGATATAGTTTAGCAAGTTTTTACTTTATTAAAAGCTTAATTCATCACTTTTGTGTGAATTGTTAGCTTAACTGGTTAACCTCTTTTTTTATATGGTTTTTATTCTTTTGGTTTGGGGTAGAATAAAGGCAATGAAAGCCGTAATCCATTAACGAGGAAGCAATGGAAACTATCGATAAAATCAAACAGCAAATTGAAGAAAACACTATTCTACTGTACATGAAAGGTTCTCCTAAGCTACCTAGCTGTGGTTTCTCTTCTCAAGCGTCTCAAGCGCTAATGGCATGTGGTGAAAAATTTGCTTACGTAGATATCCTACAAAACCCTGATATCCGTGCAGAGCTTCCAGCTTACGCACAATGGCCAACGTTCCCACAACTTTGGGTTGAAGGTGAGCTAATCGGTGGTTGTGATATCATTCTTGAGATGTTCCAAAAGGGTGAGCTTCAGCCAATCGTTAAAGAAGCCGCTGCTAAAGTAGCTGGCGACGACGCTGAGTAAGCTTTAGGCCTTGGTGCTTAAATATTGAATGGAAGGGGCCTTAATTAGGCTCCTTTTTTCGTTTGAATGGTTCAACAAAGACTCGATAAGGAATGAACAATGAACGTAAAACTTCATTATGTGCATGATCCAATGTGCAGCTGGTGTTGGGGCTACAAGCCAACGCTTGAGTTATTAAAACAACAATTGCCAGCGAGCATTGAGTTTAGCTATGTAGTCGGTGGTTTGGCTCCGGATTCTGAAGAGCCGATGTCAGAAGAGATGAAAGGCAAGCTTCAAGCGATTTGGAAGCAGATTGGAGCTAAGCTGGGTACGGAATTTAATCATGAGTTTTGGACGGAATGCCAACCAGTTCGCAGCACTTACCCAGCGTGTCGTGCAGTGATCGCTGCTGGTTTTCAAGATCACTACGAAGCAATGCTTGAAGCGATCCAACACGCTTACTACCTTCGTGCGATGCTGCCTCATAGCCAAGAAACGCATTTGCAGTTAGCTCAAGAGCTAGGGATGAATGTACAACAGTTTGAAAATGACCTTTCTAGTAAGCTATTGGAAAGCGAGTTAGATGATCAGTTAGGTTTCAAAGAAGCGATGGGTGTGCATTCTTACCCAACCTTAATGCTTGAGGTAAACGGTATCTTTAGCGAAGTTGAATTGGATTACCATTCAACTGAAGCGACGCTCAAGTCTATTCGCGAAATTCTAGTGAATAACGCTCCCGCTGTATAATCCAGCGAGAGCTGTCTGTATTGACGCAATAACCTCTAAGGCTTACTCATAAGAGTAAGCCTTTTCTTTTGTCTGACGTAGTTGGTTTATCTCCTCTGTAAACCGTTCGAATGTGTTAGTTGCTTCCGAGATTGATGCTTCAATTTCTGATTCGACTTGATCTAAGTCTGTGGCTTCGGTTACTAGGCCGTTTGCTTGTGCTTCAATGATTGCGAGCGGAGAAGCAATCGCGTCACATGCCACCATTTTAGCGGCACCTTTGAGTCGGTGTGATGTGGTTTTTAGTCCCTTATATTCCTTATTAGCCCACTGCGCTTTTATCTGTTCATTATCTGCAATAAAACTTGCGGCAAACTCGTCGAGTAAGGTCATCACCACATCGTGATCTTCAAATAGATCGTAGAGTGCGGTGTAGTCGATGATGGGGCTATTGGTCTCGTTGGGTGAATCTTGAGGGACTGTGGGGTCAACATCTTCGATTGTCTCTGAGTTGTTATTTTCTGCCGATTCCGCAAAGCTCTGTTCAATGCCTTGGAACAGCATTGAAAACTCATTGGTTTCTTGAGTTGCAGGTAAAGCGTTTGACGAAGAGCTTGTGTCCTGATTTTGCGAGTCTGGCTTTTCTGCATCAGAAATATCGGTTTCAAGCGTCGGATCTAAATCGTGGACTGCGGGTAGCCATTTTTCAATGGTCAGCTTCATTTGCTTAATGGAAACGGGTTTAACTAGGAAATCATCCATGCCGTGTGCATAACAGTTGGCATCTTCACCCTGAACCGCATTCGCCGTCAACGCGACGATAGGCAACTTTTGAGTTTCTTGATTTAGTTCTTCATTGCGTTGTTCTATCTGACGAATGCTTGAGGCAAGCGTGTAACCGTCCATCTCCGGCATATGACAATCGGTGAGAAGCAAACCATAACGTTTATTTTTTAAAGCATTCAGCGCTAGCACTCCGTTATCGAAAATATCAGCGTGGACACCAATACTCTCAAGCTGCTTGGCGATGACTTGCTGATTGATCGGGTGGTCTTCCGCAACAAGAATCAGTCGGCCATTACGCTCGGCTTGTTCGCGAGTCTCGATGGCGATAGGCGCTTTGGTTTCGTTGTCTAATGATGAGAGTAGATTGTTGTGACTGACGGGTTTCGTTAAAACATGAACAAGGTTATCGGGCAGCAGCGGATTTACCGACAAGCACCAAGAGTTACCTAAAGGCTCTGGTGAGAGCATTGGGTTTTGGTTGATTACGGTGAAGCGTGTTGAACCCGTATGCTGCTGAATCCAAGCATCGCTAATCGCCAGTTGTTGCCAAACCGACATCGCGACAAAGATGTGTTTGGGCTGATGTTTGACGATCATCTCTTTGAGTAGGTGCTTTTGATTAATGTGCAGAACTTTTGGTTCAAGATCGAAGTGTTTCAAATATCGACACAGCTCTTCTTGTTGCAGAACGTAGCCAACAACGTATACCTCGCTTGAGTGATTACCGACATCTAGCTCAATAGAATTCTCACCCTCTGAAGGAAAAATCAGCGTTTGTCGTAGAGCCAAAGCGTTGCTTACTGCATGTTCAGGAGTACAAGTTGGGAGGGTAACGGTTACCGTAAAGTGGCTGCCTTTTCCTTCTTCACTCGACAGTTCTATGTTGCCATCCATCTGTTCTATCAATTTCAAAGCGATAGACAGTCCAAGCCCTGTGCCACCAAAACGGCGACTAGTGGTTTTGTCGACTTGTTCAAAAGGTTGGAATAAGCTTTGTTGTCTGTCTTTCGGGATGTCGATGCCCGTATCGGAAACCGTGAGGCTAACTTTCTGCTGATGTTCGTTTTGTTCAATTACATCAACATGCAATGAAATAGTGCCATGTTCGGTGAACTTAATCGCATTGTTAAGGAAATTGTTTAGAATCTGATGGAGTCGTATATCGTCTGTAAACAACCACTGAGCGAGGTTTGGGTCTTGCCAATAGTGGAAGGCTAAGCCTTTTTGCTGTGCATGAATGGATTGCGGTTGCACGATACGGGCGAGTACTTTTCCAAGCTCAATTTCGGTCGGGTTAAGATCCAATTTTCCGGCTTCAATCTTGGAGTAATCGAGTACGTCATTAACGATGTGCAGTAAGTTCCGAGCCGACTGATTCAATCCACCGTGTAAGTTCAGTAACTCTTCACTCAGCTGATGTTCCTGCATTAATTCCAACAGCCCTAAGATCCCACTAATCGGGGTGCGAACCTCGTGGCTAATGGTCGCTAAGAATTGCGACTTTGCAGCCGTTGCACTTTCTGCTTTTTGGCGTGCGTTGTCTAAAGCTTGCTGTTGTTTTTTTAGTAGGGTGATGTCTGTTATCACCGTATTCCACTCAATGGTTTTGCTGTTCGATACTTGGCTATTAAATTTCACCCATTTAGTTTGACCTGATTCTAACTGCATTCGCTGTTCATCTTCCCAATGCCCGGTTTCAATAGCTTCGAGCATACTGGTTTCAAACAGGGGCAAGTCATCCTCTGCGATCAGATCAAACAGACGTTGAGGGTGCTCTTTTACGTTATCCACGGATAAGCCGAACATATCGCTTACACCTGCACTGACAAAGCTAAACCGGATATCTAAAGGCTGTCGAGGGTGCGTTTGAATATGTTTAAGCACGACCCCATCAATGTTGTCGGCCAGCGTTTGCAAGTGGGCTTCTGCTGCTTTTGCTCTCTGCTCGGCGATCTTTCGCTGCTCGATTTCAGCCGCCATTTTTCGGTTCCAAAATACGATCACGAAAATGACCACAAAGATCCCAAGCCCGATGATCACCGACCATTTAGCGACTTCGCGTGGTGATAAGCCTTCTTGGTATTCATAGGTTAACCATTTGTTTTCCAAGCGCGCTAATTCATTGGCAGGCAGTGCTCCAATGGTTTTGTTGAGAATACTCAACAGCATGGGATGGCGGAAGTTCACTGCGAGAGCTAGTGGTGCGCTGTTTTGCTCATTAATGGTGCCAGTGATTTTGAATTGCCCTACATAGTCTTGATGCAATAAAGGTGCAGCATGATGAAGTGAAGCAAGCGCGAAACTGATGTCGTCTTTCTGTAATGCTTGGAAAGCGCTGACGTGATTGATGTAAGGGACGGCTAGGCAAGTAAGGCAGAGAGAAGGCAGAACTGTTGAGCCTCCAGAATTTTCAATCACACCAACAGCTTCGGTGCCACTTGGCGCAAAGTTGCCTAAGCGATCAGAGCGACTCAATAACACCCAAGGTTCAAAACTGTAAGCTTGAGTGAAGTCCATGTATCGGGCTTTATCTGTGGTTGGTGTGATGTTGGTTAGCACCATTGTCTCACCATTATTGAACGCGACCTCGGCCGCTTCTGGTGTTAGGTAAGTGGTACTTTCGAATGACACGCCAAGCACATTACTTATTAGGTTTAAGATGTCAGCAGATAAGCCTGAGTGTTGCTGTTGCTCATTGGTAAAGTCGTAAGGGTACCAATTGGAGTGTGTGCCTACGGGGATGGAAGGGTTGCTGTCGAGCCAGTTCTTTTCATCTTGGGTTAAATTCAATGTTCCATAGTTCAGCAGCATCGAATGTTGCGACGGAGCAAGCCATTGATTATAAATAGATTGCAGTGAGCCTTCCTTAATGTCCTGTAAAGCGAAATTGATTCGGCTAAGCAATCTGTGCTTTCCTTTTTTGACCGCGAAGTGCAAGTGGTCAGCTGGAAGGTCAGGAAGAACTGATAGTGTGAGTGAGTCTCGAGGCTGTTCTCGTAATAACGCAGAAAGTGCAAGCGCATCGCCAATGTACGCATCCACGCTATCCTCCTGAATTGCCGTGAATGCCGCTTGCGTACTGTCTAATGTGGTAATTTGACTATCAGGAAGCAGGCTAGGAAGCAGATCATTGAGCGCAAACCCTTTCTCCAATGCTAGGTTGGCGGTTGCCAACGCACCTAAATCGTTTATTTTTCTATTTTGGGTCATCACCGCTCGTCTTATGGAAAACATCGGCTCACTAAAAGTCATGTAATTATGGCGCTCCTTGGTCGAAGAGACACCGACTAGCAGATCTAATTCACCTCTTTCGAATGCACTCAGTACATCACTAAATGTTGAATACAACTTAATCTGATATTGGAAACCTGCATTTACCGCTACCTGATCCAACATACTGATGAGTAGCCCTTCAGAAACAGTGTTGCCTGAGGGAGTCTTATGTTGATAGCTGTAGGGGACCATGTCGTAAGAAGGTAGGCCAACCCGCAATATGACTTGGTCACTCGATGAGTTCTCTGTTTTGTTTGCTAAGGAGCTAGCGGGTGATGTGTTCCCTGGTGGGGTGTTTTCGGCAAAGGTGAGCAGTGGCCACATCAACAGTGAAAGACAACTCAATAAAAAGGCGACACACCACGTTTTCGTTTTTGAAGCGCTGTTTTGCATAAAGACATCCTGTCGTTTGCTTGCTGATTTTAGAGTATCGCCATGCTTAACTAACGGCAGCCAAAGGGGCTTTAGTTAGTGTGGGGAGTGAAAAATTATCAGCTTGCTGCAATGCCATACGTTGAAGTAGAGCAAGGTTCGTGTGATCCGCTTTTAAATGAACGTCAATTTGGCGCTTTATTTGAACGACTTTGTCTTGTAATCCTAAGGCTTGATAACACAGCGCCAACAAGAAGAACGCGTCGACATCATTGCCTGAAAACTCGTTTATCGAAATACTCTCAATGCACTCTGTCGCAACCTCATGTTGATCGAGTTGAATCAGTTGTAAGGTACGACAAAGCTTTAGAAGCGGCTTGCTCAATGCGTAAGACTTTTCAGAGTGAGAAAGCCTCTGCCAAGTCGCTTCAGGTTTCCAAAGTGTTAGTTCTTCGTGGGTGAGCGCCAAACTATCCGCCCATAAGATGAGTGCTCGCTTACCTGTAGAATCCCAAATTGAGTGAGGAATGAGTTGTGCGAGAGATTTGAGATGTTGGGTCGCTTGTGTGACATTTTTATCTAGCAACTGCAGCCAGACCATGGTGTTGGTTAACTCAATATTACTGCTGTTCACGGTGAGTACTTGGTCAATCAGTTCGCTCGCTGATTCGAAATCACTGGTATTGAGACAGATCTTGACCTTAAGTTGCTGAAGTTTGATATTGCGCGGGTTGCTTTCTATTAGGCCATCGATTTGACGGAGTGCGTCGTGATAGTGCTGCTTGAGGATATGTATTTCAATGAGCTTAACTTTAGCGGGCAGGTAATCATGGAGCTGCAATAGCCCATTCAACATGGCTTGTGCGTCATCGAGTTGTTGGTTTTTTATCAGAATATTCGCCATATAAATAATGGCATCTTTCAGTGTCGACGGATCAGGGGCTTTGCCAAAGAGTGGCTTTACCGCATTGAGGCCATTCTTTAAAAAGGCCTGCTCTAATGTCGAAAAGTATTGCTGCCGAGAGAGTGCGGATGTGACTCTTTTTATGATGTCATCTGCACGTATTGGCTTAATCAAATAACCATCAGGTTCTAAGTTAGCATAACCAAAGAAGGTATCTTGGCTGTCATTGCCTGTGACGATAAAGACGATCGTTTGTGGCCGGATTAATTCTTTTTGCTGCAAGAACTCAAGCAACTGCAAGCCATTGCTTCCTGAGCCTAAATCGTGGTCAATTAATAAGATGTCGAATCGATGTGCGCGACAAGCCTCAATCGCGTTTTGTGCATTGGATGCGCTAATCACATTGTTGTTAGGCACGCCTAACTTGATAAGTAGTGCGCGGGTAGCACTTTGAATGACGCTGCTGTCATCAACGATGAGGTAGCGCGATCGGGCGAGTATATCCATATAGTAGCCTTCTGACGTATTGAGCCTTGCCACTTTGTCGTCTATGAATTAGCGGCTTATTTATTAAACACTTAAGTGTAGGAGTGAATTCAATGAATAGCCACAAGTTGCACATCAATGCGTACGGAATAATGTATAGGGAGTGATGTTGGTTCAGAAGGTTAGCGTGTTTCTAAAGTTGGAAATAAAAGGGGAAAGAGACTAAATACAAAAAAGACCGCACGAGGCGGTCTTTATAAAAGTGAGCGTAGGATTCTTTAACTACAGAACCTAATTACAGAACCATGGCTGCAATCCAACCGAATACGATCAGTGGGATGTTGTAGTGTAGGAACGTCGGTACTACGGTTTCCCATACGTGCTCGTGTTGACCATCAGCATTAAGACCCGATGTTGGACCTAAGGTTGAGTCAGAAGCTGGAGAGCCAGCATCGCCAAGCGCTGCAGCTGTACCTACTAGAGCGATCGTTGCCATAGGTGAGAAACCAAATGCTGCTGCTAGTGGAACGTAGATAGTTGCAAGGATTGGAATCGTAGAGAACGAAGAACCAATACCCATAGTTACCAATAGACCAACAATTAGCATAAGCAGTGCCGCTAGAGGCTTGTTGTCACCGATGCTGGTTGAAAGCGCTTCAACCAAAGATTCAACGCCACCAGTTTGCTTCATTACCGCTGCAAAACCTGCCGCTGCAATCATGATGAAACCGATCATTGCCATCATGTGAACGCCCTTAGTGAAGACATCGTGTGTCTCTTTCCAAGCGATTACACCACCGAAGGTGAATACCATGAAACCAGCCAAAGCACCGATGATCATAGAACCTGTCGATAGTTGAACCGTTAGTGCAGCAACAATACCCGCAGCAGCCACTAGGATGTGCTTCTTGTTGATCTCTTTCACTTCGGTTGAAACAACAGTATGAGACGTTTCTTTGTATTGACGTGGCTTACGGTAAGTAAAGAATACTGCCGTAAGAAGACCAAAGATCATACCAGCTGCCGGTAACAACATCGCCATTGGTACTTGGCTTGCTACTACGTTTTCAAGACCGTTGTCGTGAAGGTTTTTAAGCAAGATGTTGTTTAGGAAGATGCCACCAAAACCGATAGGTAGAACCATATACGGAGTAATCAGGCCAAAAGTAAGTACACACGCAACCAGACGACGGTCTAGGTTCATTTTTGCGAATACGCCTAATAGAGGTGGGATTAAAATTGGGATGAAGGCGATATGCACAGGAATCACGTTTTGCGAAGACATGGTCACTAAGATCAAAGACGCAAGGATGCCATATTTTAGACCATTAGATGCCGCACTGTTCTCTTTGCCGTGAATGCGCTTAATGACGCTTTGAGCGAGTAGATCTGTGATACCAGAACGAGAGATAGCAACAGCAAAGGTACCAAGCATTGCGTAGCTAAGTGCGATAGTTGCACCGCCACCTAATCCACTTTCGAACGCTGCTACAGCATCGTTCACACTCATACCAGAGGCTACGCCACCGATAATTGCGCTGAACGTGAGAGCCACGACAACGTTTACGCGCATCAAAGCTAAAACAAGCATGATGCAAACTGAAATTACAACAGGATTCATATTATTCTCGGGATGTTGTGTTTTTTATGAAGGCAATACGAGTGAACGTTTACCGACTCTATTTGTTATTCTTCGTCAACAAGAGGCCAACCACCAAGGGCTTTCCATTTGTTTACTATGCCGCAAAATAACTCTGTGGTTTTTTGCGTATCATACAAAGCAGAGTGTGCTTCTTTGTTGTCAAATTCCATCCCCGCAGTGCGGCAAGCTTTAGCCAAAACGGTTTGACCGTAGGCAAGACCACTAAGGGCTGCAGTGTCAAAAGTTGCAAATGGATGGAAAGGGACGCGTTTAAGCTTACAACGCTCACTTGCTGCATTAACGAAGTTTAAATCGAACGTAGCATTGTGAGCGACCATGATTGCGCGACTGCAATCTGAAGCTTTTTGTTCTTTTCTCACAAGCTTGTAGATTTCTTTAAGGGCTTCTTGTTCCGACACAGCACCACGTAATGGGCTAAATGGGTCTTTAATTCCGTTAAAGTCTAATGCTGCCTGCTCTATATTTGCGCCTTCAAAAGGCTCAATGTGAAAATGAAGCGTTGATGCAGGGTGCAGATCTCCGTTCTCATCCATTCTTAGTGTAATGGCACAGATTTCTAATAATGCATCGGTTTCAGCGTTAAACCCTGCGGTTTCCACGTCGATGACCACTGGGAAATAGCCACGAAAGCGTTTTTTAAGGGTCAGAGCTTCGTTTTCTACAGTCATGTTAGCCCAAATATGTGTGATTAAGGCAGCATTATTGCAGATAATAGCAGTGATAAAAACTAGGGAAGGGCAATAAATCATAAATTAGCCGACCTATTTCGGCTTGATAATTGCATATTCAAACGTGATGGAAAAATGCGGCAATTGGCTGCATTGTTAAACGAATTGCTTAAGAGATACTCCACTTTATGAAGAAACAACTCATAACAGGTTCAATGCTATTTTCGCTACTTATGTCGTCATCGGTATTGGCACAAGCAAAGCGTTACGGAGCATCTCCTCTACAGTCGACGTGGGAGATGGTGGCTAACACGCCACTAGAATGTCGCTTGGTTCACCCTATCCCCAACTTCGGTGATGCTGAGTTTTCATCTCGCGCGAGTAAAAAAATCATTTTGGATTTTGAGCTTAAAATGCGTCGCCCAATGGGTGCGACACGCAATGTAAGCTTGATCTCTATGCCGCCAGCTTGGCGTCCGGGCGAAAGTGCTGACCGCATGACGACCATTAAGTTCTTCCAACAATTTGATGGCTATGTTGGTGGTCAAACCGCTTGGGGTATTTTGAGTGAGTTGGAGAAAGGGCGTTACCCGACATTCAGCTATCAAGAGTGGCAGAGCCGAGATCAGCGAATCGAAGTTGCACTATCATCGGTATTATTCCAAGAGAAGTACAATGTGTTCAGTGACTGTATCGCCAACTTATTGCCTTACAGCTTCGAAGATATCTCTTTTACTATCTTGCACTACGATCGTAACAGCGATCAGTTGAATAAGTCTTCACGTAAGAGACTCAGCCAGATTGCCGACTATGTTCGCTATAACCAAGACATCGACCTTGTGCTGGTGGCTACATACACCGATTCCGTCGATAGCAAAGGTATTAGCCAGAATCTTTCAGAGCGCAGAGCGGAATCATTAAGAGAGTACTTTAAATCTCTAGGCTTGCCAGAAGACCGTATTCAAGTACAAGGTTATGGTAAGCGTCGTCCAATTGCTGACAACAACTCGCCAATTGGTAAAGACAAAAACCGACGTGTTGTTATCTCTTTAGGTCGCACACAGGTGTAATCTGAACAATAGCTCGTTTTGAAATGACAAAGCCCGTCTTCACTGATGACGGGCTTTTTTATATTTTAAATTTGAGTCGTTGTTTAAACGTAATTTGTTTAGTTCAAGCGGAAGCGGGCGATCATTTCACAGTTGGTCGCGGTATCGATCTTTTCCACCATAGAAGCAATTTTAGGGTTGGGATGGCGTTTCATGAAATCGATAAGGGCTTTCTTACAGCAACCAATTGAGTCAATGAAGCTTGAACATTGCGTATTGGGACATTGCGGGATCAGTGTCAGTACTTTTTCTGAAGCCAATTGGAGATACTTGAGTTCATATTCAGTATCGCCGGCCCATCGCCAAAACTGAGCGAGGTTGTGACAAGAAATCACAGAGATAAGTAAGCGCTCGTCCGCTTGGATATCGGTACGTTCAGTAATTTTTTCGCTTAAACTCAATGCTTGCTGATAGTGAAGAATACTTTGTACAGGATCGTCGAGCTGCAATGCCGTATCGGCAAGTAACGTGTGTTTTTCCCATTCGCTAATCATTGTGTTACCTCACTAATCAATAGGGGACTTAATTTAAATGATAATTATTATCATGTAAAGTTTCATCAGTGAGAATGTTGTAATAATTAGTAAAGAATATCGATTATTAATAGAGCTACAAAAAAAGCGAGCTTTATGCTCGCTTATAGTGTTTATTCCATAGCCAAATATTGCAGAGGCTACGAAGGGTTAACCTTCTAGACCAGCACTTGCTTGCTTGTTCTGAATAAGCTCAATCATGTAGCCGTCAGGATCTTTAACGAATGCGATGTGAGTAGAGCCGCCTTTTACAGGGCCCGCTTCACGTGTCACATTACCGCCTGCTGCTTTAATCGCGTCACACGTTGTGTAGATGTCATCAACTCCGATAGCAACGTGACCAAAAGCTGAGCCAAGGTCATATTCAGTCGTGCCCCAGTTGTAAGTCAGCTCAATCACAGCGCCTTGAGATTCGTCACCAAAGCCAACGAAAGCCAGTGTGTATTCGTACTCTTTATTCTCGTTCTTACGTAACAGCTGCATGCCCATTACATTGGTGTAGAACTCGATAGACTTGTCTAGATCACCAACGCGTAGCATGGTGTGTAAAATACGGCCGTTTGACATGATTTGCTCCTAGCTTTAATTATGTATACGTTTTTGTAATTCTGTTTTATGCCGCTAGAAAAATGCGGCATTGTTTAGCTTCTTAGCTTCTTAGCTTCTTAGCTTCTTAGCTTCTTAGCTTCTTAGCTTCATTCGCTTAGAGCTAGCCTAGACGTCGGTTTTTTCCTTGAATGCTCATTATATTCACTAAAAAATAATCTTACTTAGTGAGTGAGTGAGTGAGTGAGTTTCCAAGTATACAAGGGCTCACAAGGCCTTTCTATCTAGACTTTCCTTTACGAAAATAGAAAGATTTGTAAACCTAGTGCTTTAATGGATGAATTCTGTTCAAAATTACCTCCATTATTCTTTACAAAAATAGTAGCAAATTAAAAACGACTGCTCTATAAAATTTCTTTCCAGAAGGCTTTGTAAGGCGATGGCCTCACTGCGTGAAACCATCACCCTGCTAAAAGGGTATTTAGGGGAATGATGGTAAAGTAAAATAATAAAGCCACTCCTGACGCTCGCACAGCTCACTACTCGCTAGGCATATATGATTTTCCTTGACCATCGGTATAACACTCGTATAAGAGCCTCCGTAACTCGCTTTTGGACATTTGTGAGTCAGTGACTTTGCTAAATTAGCTATTCACGAATAACTTTTGGTATTACAAAAGACTGAGCCGCACCGCTTGATACGATGCCGTCCGTGAAAGGAAATGGACAAAAACGAGTTGAAATTTTCTAATTTTGCTATCCATAAATTACCTGAAATAAGGCAACATCGCTTAACTCAATCTCCAGTTTTGGGGAACAATTGAATTTTGAGTGTTACCTTACATACAGAACTTTGAGAGTGTTGCATAATAGAGCCTGAGCTGAATTTTGCTGATAAAAAACAAAAGATTAAGGGAAATATTGTTGTTATGACAGCACCTCTAGTTATAAACACTGAAGAAGAATTCTTGAACTATGCTTATGGTGTACTTTTTGATGGAAATGAAGTTAAGTTTCTTAACTTTAATGGGTGGCCGAAGGTAGACCTTGACATCAAAGGTGAGCGCTATCATAGTTCGCTGCCGACAAAGCTAATGGAAGGCTTGATCGGCTTTCAGCAAGAAGTAGATAAAGCTTATGCAAGCCTTCTTTATGGGGCATCGAATAGGCAGAAACTGACCAATACTGACAAAGATATTTTAGAGTTGGTATTCACTATCAAGGAAGGCTCTACTGGAGCATCAAGCGGTGATGGTGGCTGGTTTAATGGCTTTTGGGATAAGTTGGATGTGGTTTGTAAAGATATGACAGGTGCACAAAAAACTTCAATACTTGTGATCGTAACGCTAGCCATTGGTGGCTACTTTGCGACCAAGACATTTACTGATGCACAAACCAAGCAGCACGCTGAAGAACAACGAACTGAACAGATTACAGCTTTGACAGAGATGAATAACAAAACAGTTGAGGCTATGCGTGATTCGCTGATGTCTAAAGCTGTGGAGTTGGCTCCTGCATCTAGTGGTGCGCAGAAAGTTGTCGAGCATATGGAAGAAGGTTATAAAAGCGTTGTTAAGTCAGTACAGGATGCAGATGAGCTTTACATTGGAGATACAAAGTTCAGCAAAGCCCAAATACATACGATTTCGGCTAAACCAGATGTAGTTAATGAAGTGGATGAAGGTACAGGGGAGTTTTTCATCGACTCAATTAGTAAAAAGCGTTCAGACTACCTTAACGTTAGTGTTCAAGCGGTTGATAGTGAATTGTCATTTAACGTTAAAGTTGATAGAGCGTTTCTAAAAGATGATGAGAATGCTGCACTACATGAAGCATTTTATAATGAGACATCGATCAAACTGAAATACCAAGCGAAGCTCAAAAATGGCGAGATTGCAGAGGCTCGTTTAATCCATGTCGTTGTCTCTGATTTACAGCAAGTCGCGCAAATAGACTTAACTGAAAGTTAGTTTGCCTAACACCAGATGCTGCTGTCTATACTATATGCCAGCAGCTTTGTCTTGTTACATACGAGGTAGTTCATTCCCCTCTTTTTTTCATATGGCTGCAAATATCATCTAACCAGCCATTTTTCCAAGCCGCTTTATATGCTCCGCGAGAGAAAATACGAAACTCATTCCTTCTTTCATATTTCATGGCTTCATCGTGGCAGTTTTCTTTTGTCCAGTAGCCATATGATGTAGCGTTAGCTTTTTGCATGTGGGCACAGCAGTGGTCAAGCCAGCCATTATCATTTGCGGCATTGAAGCCTGTATGACAGTGTTTTCTAAACTCTGACCTAGTTTTATATTTTTGAGCTTCTCGAATACACGATTCTTTAGTCCAGCTTGTTCGGGTTTGTGTTTCTTTAGGTGGTGGCATATGTGAACAAACTTCGTCAAGCCAATCGTTATATGGTTTTATTGAGGCATTGTATGCAGATCTAGAGCCACGCATAAAGCTAGCTCTAGATGAATATTTAAGTGCTTCTTTACGGCAATTTTCTATTTGATCCCAATACCCTTTTGGATATTGTAGACGAGACGGAGCCATATGTTTACAAATGTCATCTAACCACCCTTTAACTCTCGCTCTGTGATATGCAGAAGCCTTGCCTTTCATAAAGTCGACTCGATGAGAGTACGATAATGCGAAGTCAGCACATTGCTCTTTTGTTAATGGCTCCTTTTCTCCACCTAAACCTCCCAAAGCACTTTTATAGTTCAGCATCGAAATACCTTTGGATGAATAATATTCTTCCAGTTCAGCTTCTTTTGTACTAGCTTCTAGGGATGGAATATAGGGAGTTATTTGCTCAAAAGATACATCAGGCTCTTGAACAAGATCTCTAGTTGACTTTGTTTCACCGCGTTTATGGGCAGAGATTCGCTTGTTGTAGTTGGCGGTTAAACCCACATACCCTTCATTTTTAAGTGGACTGTATATGAAATATATACAACGAAACTCTTTGTTTCCCACGATGTCGGTATGAGAAAGAATGTCATCTAGCCAACCATTGCGATGCGCTCTTTTATATGCTCCGGGACTACCTCTTTGAAACTCACTTCTTGTTTGATATTTCAGGGCTTCTTTTCGGCATGTATCAATGCAGTTCCAATGGTTAGGAGGAAAGCGTGGTTTTGAAGTCATATGAGAGCATATCTCATCCAGAAAGCCTTGCCTTCTTGCTGCTTGATAAGCTCCCGATGCATACTTAATGAAGCTATCTCTTGTAGTGTGCATCATAGCTACTTCAGAACACGTTTTTTTCGTCCATTTACCGTTTTCAGAGGTCATATGACTACAAACAATATTCTGCCAGTTATGTTTGTAGGTAGCAGTGTAAGCTTCAGGTGCCCCTTCTTTAAAACTGACCTTGGTTGTGTACTTTTGAGCAACAGTCATACATCTTTCTAGAGTCCAATATCCATTCCGTTTTTTCTTGTACTCTAAATGTGAGCATATCTCCTCCATCCATCCATTCTTTATGGCAGCTTTATAAGCAGTGTCAGCGCCGATGTAAAAATGACCCACTAACGTCGATTTAAAATTGACCCACCT
>NZ_JBFSTC010000045.1:0-38654 GCF_041466605.1 Vibrio sp. 10N.247.310.17
CCCTGCGTTACCCATCAAAAGATATTGCAGGCCTTTATGAACATCGTTGGGAAATTGAGCTAGGCTACCGAGAGCAAAAACAATACATGCTTGGAAATCGTCTCACGCTGCGAAGTCGTTTACCAGAACTGGTAAAGCAGGAGTTATGGGGCATCTTGCTTACTTACAATTTAATCCGATACCAGATGGTCGAGCTCTGCTTCAATTTAAAGGGAAATTACCTTCCTTATCAACTGAGTTTTAACGGCACATTAGCTCATGTATCTGCGTTACTTGTAGGCTTACCTTACTCAACACCAGGCGCAATACCTCGTCAGCTAAAAGGGTTCCACAACATGGCTGAAAGCTTAATACTTGAAGGGCGAAGGGAAAGGACATTCCCTAGAACAGTTAAACCCAGACCACAACGGTATGCTAAGAACAAAAATGCCGTTCACTCTTAAGTGAACGGCATTAGCACTTAATGTGCTCTTTTTTAATATCTTCGACTTTTACTTAGTCAACGCTTTTTGGGCAAGTGTTATTGATGAACCGCTACTACGACGTCTGGTTTGCTAGCACGCGCTCAACAGTATCAACAATCGCTTGTGTTTGAGGATCAAACTCAATATTTACTTGGTCGCCTATTTCGCGGCTGCCAAACAAAGTGCGATTTAGCGTTTCAGGAATCAAGTGTACAGAGAAACGGTTCTCTTCCACTTCACCTATCGTCAATGAACAACCATCAACGCCAATATAACCCTTGCTCAATACATACTTCATTGATTCCTGTGGCAACTCAAACCAAAGCGTGCGGTTGTTTTCAGTCTTGATCACATCCACTAAGTTCGCCATCAACGTAATGTGGCCAGACATACTATGCCCGCCAATTTCATCACCAAATTTTGCTGCTCGCTCAACATTCACTTTATCACCAACAGTCAGTTGGCCTAAGTTCGTCAATCGCAATGTGGCTTGCATTAAATCAAAAGCAATCTGATTGCCCGAAATTTCCGTTACCGTTAAGCAACAACCGTTATGAGCTACTGAGGCACCAATCGCTAATCCCTCAACCATTTCGTCGCTTAGCTCAATGGTATGAGTCTGAAACAACTCTTTTTTATTTATAGCAACCAGTGTTGCCATGCCTTGAACGATACCTGTAAACATAAGATTCCTATTTAGCATTCTAATAACAGTTTTTCATAGCAGTTATTGTGACATTTCTTTATGATTCGTCCAGTGGAAGCTTAAGATCATTGTCTCTGATTCCTTCAGAATGTCCTTTCCTACACTATTATTCTAATTTTCCCTCTTATTTGGAGTTGTTTGTGCATCGTTACAAAGAAGAATCCTCGAATCTAATCAAACTTGCGACCCCAGTATTGATCGCATCTGTTGCACAAACTGGAATGGGTTTTGTCGATACCGTAATGGCCGGTGGTGTAAGTGCTATCGATATGGCGGCGGTTTCGATTGCAGCAAGTATCTGGCTACCATCAATCTTATTTGGTGTGGGTCTGTTGATGGCGTTGGTTCCTGTCGTTGCACAACTTCATGGTTCTGGTAGACAAGTAAAAATTCCATTTGAGATTCAACAAGGTGCGTTTTTAGCGCTTGTCATCTCCCTTCCAATCATTGGCGTACTTTTTCAGACACAACTGATATTGGAGTGGATGGACATAGAACAACTCATGGCAGAAAAAACCATCGGTTATATGAATGCGGTGATGTTTGCTGTCCCTGCATTTTTGTTGTTCCAAACATTGAGAAGCTTTACAGATGGTATGTCTTTAACTAAGCCTGCAATGGTGATTGGTTTTATTGGCTTGCTATTAAACATCCCGCTTAACTGGATGTTCGTATACGGAAAGCTTGGCGCTCCCGCTCTAGGTGGTGTTGGCTGTGGAGTTGCAACGGCTATCGTATATTGGGTGATGTTTGCTCTGCTGTTCGCTTACGTTTTAACATCAAAGCGTTTGGCTAAAATCAATATCTTCGGTACGTTCCACAAACCTCAGCTCAAAGCACAAATTCGTTTGTTTAAACTAGGCTTTCCAGTTGCCGCTGCTATCTTCTTTGAGGTGACGCTATTCGCTGTTGTTTCTCTGTTGGTTGCCCCTCTTGGGTCTTTGGTTGTCGCCGCACACCAGGTTGCAATTAACTTCTCGTCACTGATATTTATGATACCAATGAGTATCGGTGCCGCCGTGAGTATTCGTGTTGGTCATAAGTTGGGTGAAAACAGCACTGAAGGAGCGAAAATCGCGACACACGTGGGAATCATTGTTGGTTTAGTCACAGCCCTAATGACAGCTACATTGACGGTACTATTCAGAGAGCAAGTTTCGTTACTGTACACAGAGAATACGGCGGTAATTACTGTTGCAATGCAATTACTATTGTTCGCTGCAGTTTATCAATGTACTGACGCAATCCAAGTTATCGCTGCAGGGGCTTTGCGTGGATACAAAGACATGCGTTCGATCTTCAACATTACTTTCGTTGCTTACTGGTTGCTTGGTCTTCCTATTGGCTACATTTTAGGAATGAAAGATTGGATTGTTGAGCCTATGGGCGCGCACGGTTTCTGGGTTGGGTTCATTGTTGGTCTAACGTCTGCAGCTATTATGCTAGGTATGCGTCTGCACTGGATGCACAAACAAGACGACGATGTGCAGTTAGAATTTAGCTCTCGCTGAGTTCTAACTCACTCAACCGGTATCCCTGATATTGAATACGAAAAAGAGCTCTGATATTCAGAGCTCTTTTTCGTTTACTGTGTGTGTATGACTATATTGTACTGAACAATCTGATTGGTATTAATACTCACTCTTTTCTCTAACGAAGCGCGCAAACTTGGGTTTTCCATTTTGAGTAAAGCCATTGTAGCGAAAGGTAATACGGCTGCCGATCTCAGGCGGCGCAAGTCTCATTTGATCACTGAACCCGCTTCCGATATAAAACTCAACCCCTTCTTCCGTGTGAACCAAAATCGAACCCATCATCCCTTTATACTTCCCTGTCCCGCCTTTGTAGCCAATAACTGTGGCTTCGGCATCGTGATGCCTTTTTAGTTTTAACAGGTCATTGCTTCGACCTGCTTGATAACGACTGGTGATCTTTCTGAGCATCAAACCTTCGCCATTACGTTCATCGACATTGTCTAATTGATAAAACAGAGCTTCTTCATTTTGAATAGGTACATGTTCGATGTAGCTGACATGAGGTTCTCCAATCATACTTACCCAATGCAATATGTTGTAATAGCGCTTTTGATAATCGCCAGTAGCCCCTGGCATATCAAACAGCATCAAGTCTATTTGGCGCCACGCAACATCACTAGGTGTGTGATCGAGGACGGTAGATTGGACTAAGTGGAACTTTCCTCTTCCTGCCCAGAGCTCCCCTTCAAGGTGTACCTTCGGTAAGTTTTTTGTAAACCACTTCGGTGAGTAAATGCGATTCCCATTTCGAGTATAAAGGTGTTGTCCGTCCCAAAGAGCACGAATCCCATCAAGCTTTTCACTCTTCCAGTATTCAGAAACATCAATGCCTTGTTGGTATGTGTTTGCGAGCACCAGATGATCAGGCGGTAAATAGGATGAATGAGAAGAAAGCGAACACGCCCATAGAGTGGCTATCGCCAATTTAGTTAATCTCATCATCTGCTCCGTATTGATATCTGTAGTGGTCAACAAACGCCTTTAATCCTAAGCGTTCTGACACGTAGCTAGACAACCTTTGCTAGAAGATGCGACCCACACATCAACCTTATTTAACTTTCAATTTCATTCATATAATTAATGACTTATGGGTCTCAAATGTTAACCCATTTTTAGTTCTCATATTGAGAAACCAACTTTCTCAATATGAGATAGATATTAGCAGTCGATTTAAGTTGTTGAAAAATATAAATATAAAAGTTGGCACATTCAGTGCAATTGTCCATACATACTCAAAAGGAGATATCGCTATGGAACTACGTAAGATTGATTTAAATACAACGACACTGACTCTTTCTATCTTCGGTGATTTAGATGCAGCAGGTAGCCGTGATGCTCAAACCGATATTGACGATGTAATCTCAAATGATGGCCACCCTGAAATCGAAGTTGATTTCAGCCAAGTTGAGTTTTTAGATTCATCTGGTGTTGGCGCAATTGTTTACATGTTCAAACGCCTAACTGAACGCGAACGCAACATGCGACTTGAAAATGTGACTGGTCAACCTCTTGAAATTATGAACTTGTTACGTATTGGCCACGCTATCCCAGTAAATTCAAAAAATCCTACAAATTCATGAAGATCCACTAAGCTAGAAGTAACAAAACATAATAATAAAAAGTAAAAACATAGGACGTTGGCATGAAAATACTGAAAAGCTACATAGCCCTTTCTCTGTCTGCTTTAGTTCTAGGTGGCTGTACTAGCTACCCTGAACAAGGCACTGGCGGCTTGGCTGAAAGTTATGACTCAATTAATTACCAAAATTCCGACTTTTCTCCTGTCATGCCAGACGAGCCTCTTGGTCCTGAACACGGATTACGTTTTGATTGGCAACTGGCTAAATTACATCTTGATGCCTTGATTCAAGAAGGCGCCCGTTGGTGCTTCCCCGCTGCTGTTGTGCAAGCGATAGAGAAGCAAAATCGTATCGCTCGCGAACTACAAGGTGGCCTGCTTCTAGATGCGGCAAACGACCTAGTCATTCAAAGAAAACGTTTAAACGAACTTGAAGTCCAACTGGACTATGTGACGTCACAAGCACGGTGTCAACCACCAAAAAATGAAAACCAATTTAGAATGCAATTGTCGGTTATCGAACAGTTGTACGACCTGCTTAATGTTGACAACCAATTCGCGGAAAACTCTACTGAAGTCAATCCCAAATACATGGGACGACTTGCCGAGGCAACGACGCTACTGAAAGAACATAAATCTCTAGACCTTGTTGTTACCGGCCATGCTGATGCCACGGGTACTGAAGAATATAACGATGACTTGGCACTTGGACGTGCTAAACAAGTCGAACGCTACCTAACTATTTTTGGCTTAGGTGCTCAGCGAATCAAAGCAGTGTCTGTTGGTGAAACGGTTCCTCTTTTTGAAGGCGAATCAGACGGTACGCGTTTAACCAACCGCAGAGTGAGTATCGAAGTTATCTCCCCTAAGAACGCTGAGAAAATGGGAGGTGGATTATGAAATTATTGATCGCTTTTATCATCACCCTATCGTTATGCCTTTCGAACCTCGTAAATGCTAACGAAGAGTTTTCAGACGCGGTTCAAGTCGGTGACCTTATCCAAGTTAACGTACCCGGTGAAAGTACGTTGAACAAAGGGTTCCAAGTGGATAAACGTGGCCGCATTACCCTTCCTGAAGTGGGCGCCGTATTTGTTGCGGGTTATAACAGTGAACAACTTAACAAAGTCGTTTTAGAGTCACTGGCTACCGCTTACAAAGATCTTTCAAACGCTTCTGTATATGTAAAAGAGCAGCAAATTATCATCTACGTGCAAGGTTATGTAGAACAACCCGGTGAATACACACTGGCGTTAGGCTCAAGTATCCAAATGGCACTTTACGCAGCAGGTGGATTACGTCCCGGCGCACAACTGGACAAATTGATACTTAAGCGAGGTGCGGACAAGAAAGAGTTTAACTACAAACGATTCCTTGATTCAGGTGATGAATCAACACTACCTACTCTGCAATCACTGGATTCATTATTCGTTCCAGCTTCCCCATTAGTCGGTAACATCGAGCAAGAGTTTGACGCAGCAAAGCTTGCAAACTCAGGTGACAGTGCTGACTCTCGCAATTCGATTAAAGTGTTTGGTGAGGTAAACGCGCCGGGTTCGTTCACTTACAAAGAGAACACCGACCTTGTCGACGTATTAATGCGTTCAGGCGGGGTAACTCGCTATGCCAGTGTTGAACAAATCCGTGTAATTTCAAATAATACGCCTACGCTGTTCAACCTTAAGCGTTATTTGGATTCTGGTGACGAAAGCCTACTTCCAATCTTACGCCCAGGTGCAACCATTTTTGTGCCGAAGCAAGAGGAAGAGATCAAATCCGGCGCAAACATGGTTTACGTTATGGGTGAAGTCGCTGCCCCTGGCGCTTTTGAAGGAAAGAGAGACGCGACCTTCATGGATATCCTTGCCAATGCTGGCGGTCCGACTCGATTTGCAGAGTCGCGTCAAATACGCGTAATTAAAGCGGATGGTCGAGTACTTAAATTCGATTTAGCGGCTTACACTGAAGGCTTGCCTAACTCTAACCCACCGAATATTAAAGCCGGTGACGCGATCTTTGTTCCTGAGAAAACCGACATGAACGAGAAGTCATGGTTAAAGATCGCACCAGACAGAGCAGTTAACGTGATCGGTGAGGTGAATCGACCTGGTCGTATAGAATGGTCAGATGAAATGAACTTTATGGGATTATTGGCACACGTCGGCGGCCCCACGCTACGCGCTGACACATCGAAAATTGAAGTCGTAACGGGTAGAAAGTTGGTTGTGTTTAATCTTGATGATTTCATCAGAAATGGTGCGCCACGAGATCTGATGCCACAAATTCGTGCAGGCTCTATCGTCCGTGTCCATGACTTACCACAAGATCCGTCAGACAATAAATCTCAATGGGTACGTCAAAGCTCTGATGCTTCGATCTACATTTTTGGACAAGTGAATGCACCGGGTCGTTACCGCTTCACCAAAGACATGCACTTTCTTGACATTTTGTCTGCAGCTGACGGGCCTACTAAGGATGCCGATATACACAACGTGCGTGTGACTCACCGTGATAAAACCTACTCTAAAGTAAGCAAACTCAATTTATCGTTGTACTTCGAAACCGGTGACGAATCGTTACTGCCAAATGTAACCACAGGTGACACTATTTATATCCCAGAGAAAGGTAAAAACTGGTTAGATACACCGAAAGAAGAAACCGTTCGTGTACTTGGCGCGATTAACAACCCAGGACGTTATGTGTTCAACGACAACATGACCATTTTAGATATATTGGCAGAGGCGGCGGGCCCTACTGATAACGCTTACGTAGAGAAAATTACCATTGTGAATATGTCTTGTTGCCAAGGTCAAGCTCGTACCTTCGACCTTGTTGAATTCAGCAAAACAGCCAACATTTATAACCTACCAGAACTGCGCGCTGGTGACACTATCTACATCCCAGATCGCCGAGAGAGCTTTATGGAAAAAGCTCGTGTAGGTCTAGAAGACATACTACGTCTAACAACAATGATCGTCTTAATAGGAGCTTTATAATGACTATTTCAGCAATCCAAGCAGAAGTAGAACAACTGTATCTAGCTTCTGAACTTAACGGACAGAAATCGATTTGCGTGACTGCCTGTCATTCAGGTGACGGGGTAACCTCTATTGCAACTGCATTAGCAGAACGTTTTCTCCTTGCTGGTCATTCTACGCTTTATGTTGACCTCAACTTATACAATCCTGCTTTTAAAGATTTGAACATGTTGGAAGACAATCAACAGGGACAGTTAATTGAACATGTCGAGTCTCATCGTACGTTTATCGGTGTCCCTGCTCCACAAATCGCATCAACGCAATTGGCTTATAAAGATCCGACAACGTTACAAAAAGTGGTGAACAAATGGTTAGACAAATACGACAGAGTCATCATTGATACCTCACCACTTCTCAACATAAACAAAGGCAACATTCCGGCGCAATCTGTCGCGAGTGCTTGTGATAGTACATTGATGGTTGTCGCCTATGGTGAAACCTCTAGTCACCACCTAGAACAAGCGAAAAAGCTGCTTGATGCGCAGAGTATCAATCTTATGGGTTGTGTGATGAACATGAAACAAACACCTAGCTTTGCACAAGAGTTGGTAAGACAAATCAATCGCATGAAATTCCTTCCAACTAAACTTCGCGATAGCTTGGCCAATAAGCTTTACCAAAATGAGTTTTTAAATCTACCGATGTAACTTTTCTGCGCCACGATAGCTTTTTTGTACAACTATTGCTTTTGTGTGCAACTTAGTATTCTTGTGGAACTGTATGGCTGTCAGTAAATCCTGACAGCCACGGTTCCTATTGGACTTTACGCCCAAACACTCCAAAACCAAGTTGGGTGTTTTTGGCGAAATTATTGTTAAAAATACGATTTTAAAAACCACTCAACGCATTTCACACACTTCGAGCGTGGTCTTACCACCTTTAAAACCCTTCAAGAATCAACCGCCCATGCCTAACTTTATCGGTAATGTGACACAGACGGTTAAAGTGCCATGTAAATCGCATCAAAGATGGAATTCGTACGATTATTCCCTAAGATTATAAATAGAGGTGGTTTTTGACGAATTTGTAATAGTTTGACAAAGTTATCCGATGGCTGTTGAAACACAGTGGATGAATTGGCAAATCACACTTCACTGACTTTGCACATTTATCTATTCAAACTTCACCCATCCCTCCTTCTGCTCAAATGGTTCAAATACACGGAAAGGATCACCATCGAGCAATTTAGATAATCAATTTACCTTGGTTACCTTAGTTGTATTATTAAAGAGAAAGGAAACTCAATATGAAATACAAGTTAAGCTCCGTATTTTTGTTAGTAGCAGCAGCCAGCGGTAATGCTAACGCTGGAGAATGTGGCAGCGTAACAATCGCAGATATGAACTGGAACTCTGCAACACTGATCGCCAATATCGACCAATTCATCCTAGAACATGGTTATGGGTGTGATGCCGAACTTATCCCTGGCGACACCATGCCAACAGGCACATCCATGATTGAAAAAGGCCAGCCTGATGTTGCACCTGAACTTTGGAGCAACAGCTTAAAAGACGCATTGGACAAGGGTGTCCAAGAAAAACGTCTTCGCTATGCAGGTAAAGCACTTGTGAATGGCGGTGAAGAAGGCTTTTGGGTTCCAGCTTACTTAGTTAAACAATACCCAGAGATGGCAACCATCGAAGGTGTACGTAAAAACGCTAGCTTATTTAAGCACCCTGAAGACCCAGATACATCAGCATTTTACAGTTGCCCAGCAGGCTGGAACTGTCAGATCAGTGCCGGAAACTTGTTTAACGCTCTTGAGCTGGAAGACAGTGGTTTCACGATTGTTGATCCAGGCTCGAGTGCCGGCTTATCTGGCTCTATCGCAAAAGCTTATGAGCGCGAAGAAGCTTGGTTTGGTTACTACTGGGCGCCAACTGCCGTTCTAGGCAAATACGACATGGTTAAAGTTGACTTTGGTAGTGGTGTTAATGAACAAGAGTTCTTAACTTGTACCACCAAAGAAGACTGTGATTCACCTAAAGCGACCATGTATCCGCCTTCACCCGTTCACACTATCACCACTGAGAGTTTTGCGTCACGTGCTCCTGAAGCTTATGACTACTTCACTAAACGTGGTTTCACAAACGACAAAATGAACTCGCTGCTTGCTTGGATGGAAGACAACCAAGCCGATGGTGAAGAAGCAAGTCTGCATTTCTTGAGTGAATTCCCAGAAGTATGGCACCCATGGGTTTCTGAAGAAGTGGCTAAGAAAGTTGAAGCCGAACTGTAAAAGCTTGGTTTAACAACAAGTAATTACGCTTCAACAATAGAACAGAAATAACGTCGCTATACTTGATGTTATTCATGATTCGGAGCCCTTTTCATAGGCGATTACCTCATCGTATGAACAAGTGGCTCCGAACTATAAGGATATAAAATGGCCGACACCAATTGGTTATCAACCTTTCCAGAGATGGAACGCGGTGATTTACGAACCATAAAAAAGACGCTAGATGGCGCATACCGTGAATTCTCTCGTGAATACGGTGAAATGATTGAATCTCTATTTGACCCTCTTCTTTCATTCCTTGTTTGGTTTGAAAAACTCCTTATCTCAACCCCTTGGATTATAGTCCTCGCTGTTTGTACAAGCCTTGTCTACGCAGCGAGTCGTTCTTGGAAACTGGCTTTAGGTTGTGTCGTTTCCCTGCTCCTTATAGGTTACTTTGGTATGTGGGAAGACACCATGCGTACGCTCAGTATCATCACTGTGTGTACCTTGGTTTCGATATTCTTAGGCATTCCGATTGGCATTGCGATGGCTCGCTCGAATCGAGCGCAATCTATCGTTACGCCGATGCTTGATATCATGCAAACCATGCCGGCATTCGTTTACTTGATCCCAGTGGTAATGCTACTCGGCATCGGTAAGATTCCAGGGCTAATCGCCGTGGTTATCTACGCGATTCCACCTGTGATTCGTTTAACCAACCTAGGCATACGCTTAGTCGACAAAGAAGTATTGGAAGCGGCTACCGCTTTTGGTGCGAGCAAAAAGCAACGTTTATGGGGTGTTCAACTACCGTTAGCGATGCCAACGATCATGGCGGGTATCAACCAAACCATCATGATGGCACTGTCTATGGTTGTTATCGCATCAATGATTGGTGTTAAAGGCCTAGGACAACCGGTTCTTAAATCTATTACCAACCAATACTTCACATTAGGCTTGATGAATGGTTTCGCCATTGTTGCCCTAGCAATCCTTTTTGACCGCGCTTCGCAGGCGTACGCAAGAAGAACCAATGCGCATTTAGGAGGACTCAAGCATGACTAAACCATTGATTGAGATTAGTGGCCTATACAAAGTGTTTGGACCGAAACCGATGTCTGTTATGAACCGAGTTCAGAACGGCGAACACAAAGACCAGATTCTTGCTGACACGGGTCATACCGTTGGTTTGAAAGAGATTAACCTTGAGATTAACCGTGGCGAAATCTTCGTTATCATGGGGCTTTCTGGTTCAGGGAAGTCGACTTTGATTCGCCACTTCAACCGTTTGATAGATCCGACTCAAGGTAAAATCATGGTTGAAGGCATCGATGTGATGAGCCTCAATACCAAGCAATTAGAAGAGTTCCGTCGTCATAAAATGTCGATGGTATTCCAACGCTTTGGCTTAATGCCTCATCGCACCGTGGTAGAAAACGTTGCGTACGGTTTGGAAGTACAAGGTATCAAAAAAGAAGACCGTTTAGCGAAAGCCAATGAGTGGTTAGAAACGGTGGGGTTGAAAGGTTACGGCAAGCAGTACCCTGCCCAGCTTTCTGGCGGTCAACAACAACGTGTTGGTCTTTCTCGAGCTCTGTGTACTAATGCTGAAATCTTATTAATGGATGAAGCGTTTTCAGCGCTCGATCCTTTGATTCGAAGTGAAATGCAAGATCAACTCATTGAACTGCAAGAGAAGCTTCATAAGACGATTGTTTTCATCACCCACGATTTGGATGAAGCACTTCGTCTCGGCGACCGAATCGCAATTTTGAAAGATGGCGAGTTGGTACAACAAGGTACACCACATGAGATTCTGCTGAATCCAGCCGATGACTATGTAGAGGCATTCGTTAAAGACGTAAACCGTGCTCGTGCATTGACCGTTGAAACCGTTATGCAGCCCCCTCTCTATCGAATCACATCTGAAACGATTGAAGGTGCTTTGGCACAAATGAAGATGCTGAAAAATGACTACGCTTATCACGTAACGGATGAAGGCTATCAAGGTCTAGTCACACAAGAGAGCCTACAGGATGCAGTTGAAGATTCATCGGTGCATGACTTCAGTGAAGCGATATACGAAGAAGTTCCAGCCATTTTGCCTGATGCGGTGATTGAAGAAGTGCTACCAGACACTATGTCTTGTGACTATTCTCTTCCGGTTGTTGATGAGGACGGTAACCTAAAAGGTGAACTAGAGAGAAGCGCTGTTGCTGATATCTTCTCTGAAAGTAGCGAGGAAGAAGTAGAAACCGACCCAAAGCCAAAGATTGATAAAGCTTCGTAGTTCAACTTTTCGTTATCTAAAGCACGGCTGTTTAAATTATCGCTATTTGGGTTATAGGGATGTGGGTTATAGCTACTTAGCTTAGCCCAAGCGAGTTAACCTGCTCTAAGACCACTGTTGTTAGTAACTGCAGTGGTCTTTTTTATGTGTATCGGCCTCGCTTTGTCCTGCACTCTCCCCTTTAAGCTTACTAGTACCCAGGCTAATAGGTGCCTAAGTTTATATTTCATAAGAGAAAACAAAATTAAATCAGTTCGTTAGGTTTGTCACAAACATAGTGGCAATTCGGGCGAGAAGGCAATTAATTGCTTTGTTTATAAGGCAAGCAGTTGAAATTATTCTAGAAAATGACTAAAACTTAATAGTACTCACGGATATTACGCTCAACAAAAGGACTTAGTTTGATGAATTCCACTTTAGCGTCAGACACAGCTGCACATCTAAACTCACAAGAAGTTAGCGAGCTTGTTGATGAAAGCGTTCTAGAGCAAATGATTCGAGATACAAGTGCGGATATTATCCCGATCTTGATCGACCATTATGTCGAAGAATCACAAACACGCTTGGTCGCCATAAAAGAGGCTGTCGCTCAGCACGACGCTCAAACACTTGAGTTTGAGGTTCATACTCTTGGCAGCACCGCACTCTCATTAGGTAATCGCCCTTTGGGTGAGTTGGCTCGCGCTTTAGAGAAGCAATGTTTAGAACAGAGTCACGATGCGGCATTTCTGCAAGTTGACGAATTACTAGAACTCGCAGAGCGTTCAATCAAAGCCTTGCTTGACAGGAAACAGGCAGGCTTCAGTTAACTTTGGATGTTCATATAAGTATCAGATAAAAACTCAACATAGTCGTTATTAATATAGTCGCCATAAAGATGCGAACCAGTATGAGTAGCAATGCGGGAAATTATACACACCGCGCCTTAAAAGATTGCATGCGGTAGATAACAAATACACAAGACTCGTATTGATGGTTCCATATCACTATGTTATTGATTGGTTAGGATAAAGTTTCAAAAGGAATACACAATGCGCCCTAAGGTATTGTTAGTTGAAGACTCCACCTCACTCGCCGTACTCTACAAGCAGTACGTAAAAGACGAGCCCTACGATATCTTCCACGTCGAAACCGGCGCGGAAGCTAAGACCTTCATTGAAAGGCACTCTCCACAGCTTGTTATTCTTGACCTTAAATTGCCCGACATGCCAGGGGAAGAAGTCTTAGATTGGATTAGTACGAACGAAATTCCAACCGCCGTCATTATCGCGACGGCACATGGCTCAGTAAACATTGCTGTAGACCTTATCCAGCGCGGTGCGGAAGACTTCTTAGAGAAGCCCATTCAAGCCGACCGACTAAAGACCTCTGTTCGCTTACATCTAAAAAGAGCTAAGCTAGAGAACCTTGTCGATGACATGCAAAGCAAGTTCGATCGTGACCGCTTTCATAATTTCATCGGCTCTTGCCTACCTATGCAAGCGGTTTACAAAATCATCGATTCGGTAGCACCAACTACCGCCAGCGTGTTTATTAACGGTGAAAGTGGTACGGGTAAAGAAGTCTGTGCGGAAGCGATTCACCAAGAGAGCCAGCGCAACGGTAAGCCCTTCGTTGCTATTAACTGTGGTGCTATCCCTCGAGACCTAATGGAAAGTGAAATCTTCGGTCACGTTAAAGGTGCATTTACCGGTGCGACAACCGACCGTAAAGGTGCCGCAATGCAAGCGCATGGCGGCACCCTATTTCTCGATGAGCTTTGTGAAATGGAACTGGAGATGCAGAAGAAGCTCCTACGATTTTTGCAAACCGGTACGTTTACCCCACTCGGTGGCAACCGCGAGATTAAAGTGGATGTCAGAATTATCTGTGCGACCAACCGCGATCCACTGGTTGAGGTAGAAGAAGGACGCTTTAGAGAAGACCTTTACTATCGTGTTCACGTTGTGCCTATCGAGATGCCACCGCTTCGTGAACGAGGAAGTGACATTGTCACCCTGTCTAATCACTTCTTGAAGCTGTACGCGAAGCAAGACAAGAAGAAGTTCAAATCAATAGACAAAGAAACGCAGAATCTACTTAAACGTTATGCGTGGCCAGGCAACGTACGTCAGTTGCAAAACATCATCCGTAACATCGTGGTGTTGAACAATGAAACGAGCGTGACCAAAGACATGTTACCGCCTCCGATTAATAAAGTAGACGCAGCTCCAGCCACGAA
This sequence comes from Vibrio sp. 10N.247.310.17, assembly GCF_041466605.1. NCBI lineage: Bacteria > Pseudomonadati > Pseudomonadota > Gammaproteobacteria > Vibrionales > Vibrionaceae > Vibrio > Vibrio sp. 10N.247.310.17. Next base: position 14,055 of record NZ_JBFSTC010000045.1, read on the forward strand.
ATCAGTGACACCGATTCGAGTAGCTGCGCCCCAAGCTGCTGTTGTGGAAGTACCAGAAGCTAAGTTGCCACCTATTACACCGGAAGAGTTGGAGCAATCCTCAGTTGTCCCCGCTAACAACGATCCGATGACGCCCGCATTTACAACAAGCGAAGGTGCTATTCGTCCAATGTGGCAAATAGAGCGAGAAGCTATTCAACATGCCATCAATCATTGCGATGGGAATGTGTTAAACGCTGCCGTGCTGTTAGAACTTAGCCCTTCTACTGTTTATCGTAAGAAACAGGCTTGGGAATCGGAAGATGAGTACAATCAAGCCTAACCAAGGTGTACTCGACGTAAACCTTCATGAGATTTGGCTGTTGATCGACAGCCAAACTTTTGGAGGCATAGAAACGCATGTTTTAGAATTAGCACAAGGCCTGATATCGGAAAGCGCTCAGTATTCAGAGGTTGTCCGCATCGTTCTTTTGACTAAGTTTAATCCTGAAGCGATCATCGTTGAAAAGTTAGATGCACTGAACATCCCTTATAATTACCTCTCTGATTTAGCCTCATGTTCTGCAGATTCAAGTAGTAATAGCGCGACACAGCTTAAACGTGCCGTTCAACATTATCAGCCAAGACTTATCCATGCTCATGGTTATAAAGCCAGTTTGGTCAGCAAGTTAATCAAGCTCCCATCTGGTTTCAACAACACAAAGCAAATCACCACTTATCACGCAGGTGAAACCCCAACTGGCAAAGTATGGCTTTATGACTGGCTCGACCGTTACAGCAGCTTTCTTTCTGATCAGTCGCTCGTGGTCAGTGAGAAGATTAAAGCGAAAGTGCCGAGTAAAACCCATCAATTGAATAACTTTGTTAAAGTCCCTACCGGATTAACAAAGTCCCCTTCATCAAGCCCATTCCATGTTGGCTTTGTGGGACGATTAAGCCACGAAAAAGCGCCAGATCGATTTGTCGCATTAGCCAAACCGTTTCCTGATGTTCGGTTTGAGCTTTTTGGTGACGGGCCAGAAATGGAAGCGTTAGTTAAATCGCAGCCTGATAATGTTACCTTTCATGGGCATCAGACCAATATGGACGACGTCTGGAGCCAAATCGATTTGTTAATCATCCCTTCCCGCTTTGAAGGCTTACCTATGGCGGCATTAGAAGCCATGATTCGCGGCATTCCTGTCCTCGCCACCTCAGTTGGTAACTTGCCTAAACTCATCGAGCACCAAGTTAACGGCTACCTCGCCAATTCTGAGGCCGAGCTAGAACAGTTTTTATCTTTGTGGATGTCATTGTCGATTGAACAACGTGACTCTCTCAGAAGTAACTCGATAGAAACCGTCAAAAACCAATATTCGCCACAAGCTGTTGTCCCGAAGTTGTTGAAAATCTACCAACTCGATCGTTAATCCTAGCCTTAGTCGATAACTGGTTAATTTAGCTTGATAATTTAGCCGTTCTAGTCAGTTTTATACTGATTCTCAAAATGACAAATCTCACCTCAAGGCTAAGCCCTCACTTAATAATCCAACACTAAATCAGTTAGTTAAACAAAATGCATAACTGGCACTCGCTTTGCAATATTTAACATCAGGTGTAACTACGTCTCAAAAGATTGCGAGCGAGTCATGAAGAGTTTATTTGCGAATAGAGGTCACAATGGTCAACCCTGAAGCCAATAGATTGCCAGTCATCATCACTATCAGCACCTTGTGTGTTGGGCTTGGTATTGTTTGGTACTTTGTGCCTCACCCTGCTGTCATTGTCGCGCTCGCTCTTGTGCCATTAGCTGGGTTATTCGTGTTAAACAAGACATTCTGGCTAGTGCTACTGTTCGTTGTCTTTTCATTTTTCCGAATTCACGAAGCCATACCTCAACTCTATTCGTTAAAAATACCGCTGATGCTTTCATTAGGTGCCCTGTCCGCTCTGATCTGGCATGCACTAATCAGTAAAGAGCTAAAAATCTTCTGGCACCCTTGTTTAAATTGGCTCGCCATATTTTGGGTATTGGTTTTCATTGGTATTATCTTCGCGTCTAACAGGCCCATAGCATTTGCAGAATTCAAAGGTGTTTATTGGAAAATAATCGTCATGACGCTGGCGATTACTTGGTTAGTAAACACCACGGAAAATCTTGCAAAAACCGCGATGACGATTATCTACGCAGGCGCTTTAGTCAGTTTTATTGCCGTGTACAACTCAGTAAATGGTATTGGGCTTGTTGAAGGCTCGCGCGTAACTATTGGGCGCGATTTTGGCTCTATGTTAGGTGACCCGAACGACTTAGCACTGGTACTGATGTTCCCCCTTGCCTTTACGATAAGCCAAGCCACCACATCTGGCATTTCACGGTCCAAACGTTTAATCAGTGGGTTAGTCTGTTTGTTACTGCTCGCCGCCATTATTGCGACTCAAAGCCGTGGCGGATTACTGGGTTGTATTGCGGTGATTGGTATTTTTGCGTGGAAACTAGTTCGTTCTAAAGTCCTGTTAATCTCCGTAGGAACCATCGCGGCCGTGGCGCTCTATTTAGTTGCTGGGATCTCAGACAGAGCTTCTGGTGGTGCCGCTGAACAAGGTATCGATGAATCTTCAATGGGTCGAATATATGCCTGGGAAGCGGCAGTAAAAATGGCGGTTGAGAATCCACTGACTGGCGTAGGGTTGAACAACTTCTTCTCGAACTACTTCTTTTATAGTTCGCACTGGGACGGACTGAATCACGCCGTTCACAGTACTTGGTTTGGTGTGTTAGCAGAAACAGGCTTTATTGGTCTGATCATTTTTGTCTGCCTTATCGTTTCTTTGATCAAAACCTCTCGCTCTACGTTAGTGAGATTAAAAAACTCGACTACAGAAATCGCACCCGAACTCAATGCGGTCGCCTATGCGATCTATGCAGGTCTTATTGGCACCATCGTGTCGGGTACGTTTTTGACTCAAGGCTTCAACTGGCCGATTTATATCCTCGCAGCGCTCACAGTTTGCGTCTCTAACGTATCTCAAACTGCCTGTCAAAATGAGAAAACCTAAAACCCACATTTTAACTCGTTGAAAATATTATATTTATTAAATGGCACAGTATATGAAAGTACTTCTATATAACAAAATAGAGGATTTTCATTATGACGTCAGTATCTATACATCAATTCAAACATTGGCTTAAGTTTCATCCTAATTCTCGAATTAGAAATGTGTTTTTTATTTTGAAAGACATCAGAAGCGCAGAGCTACCTACCCCTCAAATACTTAATCGTTGCCTATATCAAGCACACAAGCTAGTGGTGAATTTAGTTTCTGGCTTGACGCGATTCTTCTACTGGACACCGGCTTTCAAAGGTCGTGTGGCTCAATGTGGCAAGCGCCTGTATTTGTATGGTGGTCTGCCTTTCGTCAGCGGCCCGGTGCAAATTTCGATTGGCGATAACTGCCGTATCTCTGGCCACACGACATTCTCTGGTTGTACTCAGCCACTTGAAGGCTTGGAACACCCACTATTGTCGATTGGCAACAACGTCGACATCGGTTGGCAGTCGACTATCGCTGTTGGAGGTAAAGTGGTTATCTCTGACAACGTACGTATCGCTGGCGGCGCGTTCCTATTTGGATACTCTGGTCACCCGCTAGATGCAAAACGTCGAGCGCAAGGTGAAGGTGATGACCCTCAGCAAATCGGCGACATCATTCTTGAACCTGACGTTTGGTTAGGAACCAATGTAACTGTAAAAGGCGGCGTAACTATCGGCGAAGGTGCAGTGATAGCCGCAGGAAGCGTGGTAACAAAGAATATCCCGGCCTTTGCAATCGCAGGTGGTAACCCAGCTCGAGTAGTCGGACAGATTAAATCCGTTGAAGTGACTGAATCCGATGTATTCGATTCATTAGAGACTCATGGAGGTGACCATGCGTGATTTAATCGTATTTGGTGAAGACTTTGGCGGCCTACCGTCATCAACTCAACATTTAGTGCGTCACCTTGTTAAGCAACACAAAGTCTTATGGGTCAACTCTATTGGCCTAAGACAACCGAAGCTGTCCGCTAAAGATGCAACACGAGCGTTCAACAAATTGTTTGGCAAAACCAAAGCCGTTACTCAAAATATGCTCGACTCTGAGGGACACGATAACATTACTATCGTTAACTTAAAGACAATCCCTGCACCTGCTTCTCAATTTTCTAGAAAGTTGGCTCAGCAAATGATGTCGCACCAACTAAAAGCTGTGATTGCAGAGCTTAATCTTAACGCGCCTATCCTATGGACTTCTCTTCCGACTGCTGTTGATCTGTGCGGACACTTAGGCGAGTCAGCGGTTGTTTATTACTGTGGTGATGACTTTAGTGCACTTGCGGGCGTAGACCACAAGACGGTCGCAAAGCATGAATTAGAACTCATTGAAAAATCAGATTTGATCTTCGCTGCTAGTGAAAAGTTGATGGACAAATTCCCTAGCGAGAAAGCTCAGCTCTTACCACATGGTGTCGATGTCGGGCTATTTTCTACACCTGCACCAAGAGCAAAAGATTTACCAAGCAACCACCGCCCTATTGCTGGTTTTTATGGCAGCCTTTCTAAGTGGCTTGATTATGAAATGATTGATCATGTTGCGACAGCAATGCCGGAATGGGATTTTGTATTCATTGGCCCCAATGAGCTTGATACGGTCATGCTGCCTGAGTTGAGTAACGTACATTACCTTGGCCCACGTCCACACCATACGCTGCCAAGCTATTCTCAACACTGGGATGTGAGCTTGTTGCCGTTTGTTGATAACGAGCAGATCCGAGCTTGTAGCCCACTCAAACTAATGGAGTACCTTGCGGCCGGCACGCCAATTATCACAACTCAATTCCCAGCATTAAAGCCATATCAAGAACATGTCACCACAGTTGGTAGTGTAAACCAAATGATTTGGGCGCTTGATCATGCACGCCAGCTGAGCAATTCACCGATCTCTGTCGTCGAACAAGAGAGCTGGCAGAACCGTGGTAACTTCGTACATTGGATGTTGGAGCTTTTATGAATAATCTTAAGTTACGCTTACTAGTCATCCTAAATGCCATGTGGCGCCAACGCTACGTTATTGTTCTACCAATCTTTATTTTGCCCTTTGTTGGCTTTGGTGTGAGCAAGTTGGCCCCGACTAAATATGACGCGCATACCAGTATGTTGATTCAAGAAACAGCCAAGATGAATCCATTTTTGGAAGACATCGCCGTCTCTACCATGCTCAAAGATCGACTTAACGCATTGAGAACATTGCTTCACAGTCGACACGTTCTTTACTCGGTCGCTGATGAACTGCAATTAACTAGTCCAGATATGCCTGAGGTTGAGAAACAAGAGATCATTACTGACTTGTCTCTGCGTTTATCAGTGACTCAACTTGGGAAAGACTTTCTAAAGATAAGCTTAACGTCGAACACTCCAAATGGAATGGAACAAACGCTTCGAGCGGTGAGTGAACATTTTATTGAACAGCTGCTCGCGCCGGAACGTTCGTCAATAGAGGACTCAAGTAATTTCTTGAAAATCCATATAGACAAACGCAGCGCGGAACTTGAAGAGGCAGAAGAAGCGCTAGCCGCATACATGAACGAAAACGTCCAATCGACGCCAGAAGTGCAAAGCCAAAGCTTGAATCGCTTAGCGTCACTCAAACAAACACTGGCGGAAAAAGAGGCGGAATTATCGGGTGTTGAAAAAAGTTTAGGGTCAATCGACCAACAACTTTCTAAAACAAATCCCGTGATAGGTCGAATCGAAGACCAGATCATCGACATTCGCAGTGAGCTGACTCTGCTGCAAGCCAAATACACAAATAAACACAGTGCCGTACAAGCTAAAGTCCGTGAATTAGACAGGCTTGAAAATGAACGAAAAAGTTTGCTCGAGGTTACTCAGCCAACGATGAACAGCGACCAGCTTTGGGACATCGCAAGTAGCACGACACTGAACAAGCTTTCTGATACCCAACCTCTTCTGGTCACTCAATTACACAGCCTACAACTGGTTCGTGCTCGCTTTGAGTCTTTAACAGAAGAGACCAAAAGCCTTCGTACTATGATTTTCGAATTAGAACACAAGGCGAATAACTTCGGTGAAAATGCCAAAGAGATGTACCGCCTTAAACGTCAAGTTGAAATCAAGCGTCAACTATATGATGAACTGACAGAGCGTTATGAAATGGCTCAGCTAACGGGTTCGCTTGGTGTATTCGAGCAAAACAAACGTGTGAAGATTATCGATTTGCCTTTCACGCCTAGCATGAAATCTAACATGCCGACTTTTATCTTTATTCTGGCTGGATTTGTTGCGGGCATCGGATTGGGCATTGGTCTGGCGGTATTGTTCGAGCTGTTTGACTCTTCAATCAAGCGTAAAGACGAAATCGAAGAGATCTTAGGTGTCCCTGTGATAACGGTGATACCTAAAATGGGCTAGTCAGCCTCAAAGGCATGTTTAACTTGCTAGCCTTGTAGCTTCTTAGCTTCTTCTTATCTTTTTAGCTTCCTAGCACTAAACGCCAACATTCGCTTGGCGTTTTGTTTGTCTACAGCCTTTCGATTAACCCAAGCCCTATGCTCCAAATAGCTATTCATTGGTGTTTTGTTTTGATTCCCATTTTGAGAAACAAAAAACGCCCTATAGAGGGGTGGTGTAAGCGGTTGAAATGCAAAGGTTATTTAATTGGCACAACTCCTGCAATCTCATTGTGTAGCTAAACGTTTTAAAGAAGTTACTTCAAGACAAATGTCAGAAAGGCGAAACAAGAATTATAAAGGCAGGGTCCAAATTATGAATACGCATTTAACGAAGCATGGTAAAAAGATCATACACGTTGTTCAACACCTCGCTCCCGGCGGATTAGAAACCCTAACGTTAGATTTGCTGCGCCTTGCTAAACCAACAGACCAAGTGTTGATTGTCAGTTTAGAAGGGACAAAAGAAGACTCGATCAACAACTGGCCGAAATTAAAGCAGTATCAAAATCAAATCGTCTTTTTGGACAAAGCACCAGGCGTACAATTCAGTATCATCATCAAATTGATGAAAGCATTTAACGGTATTCGACCCGATGTGGTTCATACCCACCATATTGGCCCCCTACTTTATGCTGGCTATGCGGCTCGCGTGACCGGAGTTCCAACTCGAATTCATACTGAACATGATGCTTGGCATTTGAAAAATAACAAACGTCGTCGCTTACAAGCCCTTGCATTGAATGCAGCTCAACCAACGTTAGTGGCCGATGCAACACGCGTTTACAATCAGTTACGTTGTGCGTTTTCATACAAAAACATCATCACGATTAAAAACGGCGTAGATTGTGAGAAGTTTAAACCGATGTCAAAAGCAGACGCGAGAGCAAAGCACAACCTACCAACCGACAAATACATCATTGGTTGTGCGGGCCGTTTAGAGCACGTGAAAGGTCAAGATCAGCTGATTAAGGCACTTGCTCTACTGCCATCAAACACCGTTGTCGCAATGGCTGGCGATGGTTCAAAACGCAATCAACTGGAACAACTCACTGAGCGCTTGAATCTCAGCGACCGTGTGATCTTTCTCGGCCTAGTGGATGACATGACTACCTTTTATGGAGCGCTGGATACCTTCTGCCTACCTTCACGCCACGAAGGGCTTCCTCTTTCTACACTCGAAGCCCAAGCATGTAACATTCCAACCGTCGCGATGAACGTCGGTGCGGTTGATGAAACCTTATGTCCCATCAGCAGTTCCCTCGTCAAAAGTGGCAGCATTGCCGGATTAGCCAGCGCGCTATTAGAAAAACAAAATGAACGCTTTTTGTCTCCTCGTCGTTACGTGCTCGACAACTTCGATATCATCAAAATGGTTTCGTCTTACAACGACATCTCAGAAGGAGCATACGCATGATCGATTGGTTACTTGCGGGACTTTGTCTGTTTTCAGGTGCGTTAATTGTCTATCATCACGCTGCCTATCCTTTACTACTACGCTGGTATGCGAAAAGTCACCCAGCACGTCAAATTGAAGAGAGCCATCGTTGTTACAAAGATGAACAGCAAGATTGTACGTTACCCACCATCACCATTCTTGTACCGGCATTTAACGAAGAGCAATGGATCGCAGATAAGATCCGTAACCTTGCTTCACTCGATTACCCAAAAAAGAAACTGCAAGTCATTATCGCTTGTGATGGTTGTACTGATGACACGGTCGAAATTGCTCAAATGACGATCCAAGAAGCGATGTGCAGTGATGTTCATTTTGAGATACATGACCATCAATTAAACCGAGGTAAAGTCACGGTTATAAATGAGGAAGTGACATGCATAACCAGTGACATTACAGCGATGAGTGATGTATCAGCCCTTATTTCATTGGATGCGCTGCTTATTGCCGCCGCTCACTTTGAAAGTGACAAGGTTGGAGTGGTAAACGCAACGTATCAGCTTTGCCCAACACGTAACGAAGGTGAAAATACCTATTGGCAGTATCAAACTGCCGTTAAAGAGTCAGAAGCTTCATTAGGTTCGAGCTTAGGTTCTCATGGCGCTTTCTACTTGTTTAGAACACACCTGTTCGAACTGCTTCCACTCAACACTATTAATGATGATTTCATCCTACCGATGCGAATCGTTAAACAAGGTTACATCGCAGAATACGAAACACAAATGGTCGCACTGGAACTAGAAGAATCAAATTTAGAAACAGATTTCAAAAGGAGACTTCGTATTTCAGCGGGTAACATGCAACAAGCGATTCGATTGTTTGGCTTGTTCAGCCCGAAGTTCAAAGGCATCGCGTTTGCGTTCTTCTCTGGAAAAGGACTTCGTCTACTCACTCCATATTTAATAATTGTGTGCTTAGTGTGCTCAATCTTACTTAGCAACTACTTGGTATTTGAAGCGCTGTTATGGGCTCAAGTTGCCGTTTATACCATTGGCGTACTTGGCTGTATCTTGCCAAATCGTCTAGTAAACAAACCTATTTCATTAATCTCTTATTTGATAGTTGGACATTATGCCAACTTCATTGGTGGCATTCGTTACCTAATCGGACTAGAAAACTCACCTTGGACACGAGCGAATCATTAAGGACTTATTATGATGAACATTGAACAGCTATCTACCCAAAACCTATACCAATACAAAATCTCACGTGCTAAACGTACTTTCGATTTCGTAAGCTCACTGATTGCTTTGATTTTGCTAGCGCCCGTATTTCCGTTGATTGCGATGGCGATTGCACTCACTTCTCGTGGCCCTATTTTCTACCGTCAAATGCGTGTTGGTAAATCGACACCGGAGAAAATGGAAATCTTTGAGATCATGAAATTCCGTAGCATGTACGAAGATGCAGAAACTCGCTCTGGTGCCGTTTGGGCTACCGCGAATGACCCACGAATCACGCCCGTTGGCCGCTTTTTGAGAAAGACACGTCTTGATGAGCTACCACAACTGATCAATGTATTGAAAGGTGAAATGTCTCTAATTGGTCCACGCCCTGAACGCCCTACTTTTTACACCAAACTAGAGAACGAAATTCCTTACTTTGCTGACCGTACATACGGTGTAATGCCTGGCATTACAGGGCTTGCACAAGTAAATCAAGGTTACGACACCTGTATTGATGATGTACGTCGTAAAGTAGGTTTTGACCACAGTTATGCACTAAGCCTATGTTCGGTTAAGTCTTGGATTGCCGCTGATCTCAGCATCATTTCTAAAACCATCATCGTAATGGTAGATGGTCGAGGTCGCTAAACCAGTATGGTCTAAGGTGAAAGAACAAGCTGCTTAGTCCAAGGTGGTAAATAGAGCAGTCTTGTCCGATGTGAACACCAAGCCAGCTTTGATAATGATTTATCGGCTGGCTTTTTACTGCCTCAAAACAAGCCAACCTAAAGAACGCTTCGATTTTAAAATCCAATTGGTATACGATGCCAACATACTGTTCTAAAAACGATTAAATGCCGTTGTTATGAAAATTGAAGATCTTAAGCTGTTTACCACCGTTGTCGAACTGGGTAGTTTTACTGCCGCTGCCAATGCACTTGACCTTCCCCGCGCTAATGTTAGCCGAAGAATTAACGACCTTGAGAAATCTCTTGGCATTCAATTATTCTTTAGAACCACGCGCAGCCTTTCCTTAACGAAATCTGGCGAGCTCTATTACAAAGAATTACTCAATGCATTGAGTGCGCTCGACAAAGCAAACCATGTCGCTTCCAACCTGTCAGAGGTTGCACACGGACAAATTAAGATTGGTCTATTGCCTGAAACCAGCGATATCATGCAGTCGACTCTGTTTAAATTCCAAGATATGTATCCTAAAGTTGAGCTTGATATTCGCAACATTAGTAACGGCTTTGTCGACATGTACCGTCAAGGGTTAGACCTCGCTATGCATGGTGGTACGTTGAGCGATGCAAACGTGGTTGCCCGTAAAGTGATGGTTCTTCAACGTATTTTTGTCGCAAGCCCTGAATTTATTGAGAAACAAGGCAAGCCTTCAAGCCTAAGAGAGCTCACTAATTACCCATTTGTTTGCTTCAGGTGGCCAAGTGGGGACATCGATAAAGAATGGGACATCAAAGATCACACCATCAAAGTAGAACCTTCGGTCGTCAGTGACAGCATTGGCTTTGTTAAAGGCGGTGTTATTAGACATAGAGGTATCGCGTTGTTACCAGAACTTTTGGTGCGACATCAGCTCAAAGACGGTAGCTTGATTAACCTATTCCCCGACGACAATCTTCAAAAAGAAGAAGCATGGTTGCTCTACCCTCAGCGTAAAGCGTTAAGCCATTCAGCACAGCTTTTGATTGATTTTCTATTACAAGAACTTCCAAAACTCTAACCATTGTAATGAATATTGTGACAGTGTTTCACGAGCAGGCTAGATTATCCTAACGAAATAGAAAGATAGAATCGCTTCATAAATTCAAGAGGAGCAATCCATGAAGCCTATCTTTCAACATTCATCTATTTTTCAACGTTCGTCTACTTCTCAACAGACACCTATATTCAAATATACAGTCATTGCACTAAGCTTAACCGCCCTGTTTGGCTGTAATGACTCTGAGGCGACTGCGCCTCAAAAACAAGCTCGACCAATTCAAGTGATTCAACTTGAGCCTCTTTCACATACGGCTGAAAAGTCTTTTACTGGCAAGATACAATCATCGGAAACGGCTGGCGTTGCGTTTCGTGTGCCTGGCACTATTCAAAATATGATGGTCTCTGTTGGTGATTCAGTAAAAAAAGGCCAACCCCTTGCGCAGTTAGACCCTCATGACTATCAAGTTGCGTTAGAAGAGTTACAAGCACGAGCTCTTGAAGCGAAATCTGCACACAAATTGGCGACATCCGAACTTGTACGCGTAAAACAAGCCATCGCTGACAATGCGATTGCCGATGTTAACCTAGACCGTGCTATTAGCGGGTACGAGCGAAGTGAAGCGGCGGTTAAAGTCGTAGAACAGAATATACGCCGTGCGAAAGATTCGATTCGTTATACCCAATTGCTCGCCCCATTCGATGGTGTGGTTGCGGCATCAAATTTTGACCAGTACGAACAAGTAATGCCGGGCATCTCGGTGTTCACAATCCACAATCCAGATAAACTTGAAGTTAAAATTCAAGTACCTGAAAATTTGATTCATGAGTTCAAACCAAATCAAAGTTCTGTCATAGATTGGTATGGTTCAGAGACTAAACTAATTGGTTATGCCGCTGAAATTTCGACGTCACCTCACCCTATCAAGCAGACCTATGCGGTTACTTACCATGTCGACTCCACTGACAAATCGGTATTGCCTGGAAAAGCGGTCACATTGACGACTCAACTTGGAGAATCTAGCAGTAATTTCTGTTTGCCCTATTCTGCGTTAGTCAATCAAACGGGTATCGAGCAAGTATTCACGGTTAAAAATGAACAAGCTCATGGCGTGACTGTGGATGTGATTTCTATGTCCAAAAACACTGTGTGTGTTGAATCGGCGCTCAACGATGGCGACTTCGTGGTCGTGAGTGGCGCGCAATACGTGGTGGAAGGACAATACTTCTCCAATATTCAAGTTAAAAGCCTGTAGGTGAACAATGATGAATCTAGCTGATTTTGCAATCAAACAACGCACCTTCATCCTGTTTTTCACTGCACTGAGTGTTATCGCAGGCCTGTTTTCTTATTTTGAGCTTGGAAAACTTGAAGACCCAAGCTTCACCATAAAGACGGCCGTCGTTGTAACGCTCTACCCTGGCGCTTCTGCGGAAGAAGTGGAACAACAAGTCACCGACACCGTCGAAACCAAACTCCAAGAAATGGCGACACTTAATCGGCTTCGATCTTTATCGCGCCCCGGCATGTCGATGGTATTTGTCGACCTAAAAGAGTCTCTCAATTCAAAAGCACTTCCTCAAGAGTGGGACTTATTACGTCGCAAAGTATCTGACATGAAGCTGTTACTGCCTTCGACTGCACAGATCAGTGTCGTACAAGACGAATTCTCTGAAGTCTACGGCATGCTTTTCTCTATCCATAGTAATGATGCATCGCCTGCAGAATTAAGACGTTACGCAGAAGAGCTCCAACGCAGAATTAAAACCGTCGATGGTATTAAGAAGATTGAACTGCATGGTGTTCAACCACGCGTTGTTCATATCGATATCCCAGATGAAAGGTTGGCGCAATACGGCCTATCTATCACACAAGTTTGGTCGCAGTTGAATACGCAAAACATGACGTTTGATGCGGGTAAGTTTTCAGTAGGTACTGAGCGAATCCGAGTTCAACAGTCGAGTGAGTTCAGTTCGTTAGACGACATCAAAAACCTGATGATCAAAGGCGGCGTAAGTGAATTGGGAACCAGTTTAATTCGCTTAGGCGATATCGCTGACATCACAATGGGTTACCAAGAGCCAATGATGACAGAAAACCGCTACAACGGCGTACCTGCAGTCACATTAGCGATGAGCCCAGTCACCGGTGTTAACGTGGTATCACTTGGTGATGAAATCAATCAGATCGTCAACGATTTTCAAACAACCTTACCACTAGGTGTTGATATTGCGACAGTTGCTAACCAACCTGAAGAAGTTCAGAAATCGATCGACAACTTCGTAAGCAACTTATTAGAAAGTGTCGCGATTGTCTTTATCGTCTTGTCGGTATTCATGGGATTAAAAAGTGCAACCATCGTCGGTTCGAGCCTCCTGCTGACTATCTTGTTGACGCTTATCTACATGAACATGACTTCGATTGACTTACACCGAGTTTCGCTAGGTACCTTCATTCTTGCCCTCGGCATGTTGGTAGATAACGCCATTGTCATCACCGACATGATGATTGTGAAAATCAACAAAGGCATCGACCGCACTAAAGCCGCGATTGACTCTGTTAAAGAGACAGCAACACCACTCTTTGGTGCGACAGTTATCGCTATCATGGGTGCGAGCCCTGTAATTTTTTCAAAAACCGATGCTGCTGAGTTCGCAAGCTCGGTATTCCTTATCATCGCGTCGTCATTGTTACTGTCTTGGCTAGTCGCGATGACCTTCACGGCCTTGATGTGTTGGTTCTTCATCAAGCCAACCAAGCAAGCTGATAACACCAAAGTCAGCTTATACCGTAAGAGTGTCAACTGGACTGTCGATAATCCGCTTAAAGCATTGAGCGCTTTGGTTCCGTTGATATTAGTGACTGCATTAGCTATCCCGAACATTGCCGTTAACTTTATTCCACAAGCCGACAGACCGATCCTATTTCTAGATTACTGGCTGCCGAACGGTGCCAAGGTTGAACAAACCTCTGAAGACATGAAGCGAATCGAACAATGGTTGTTGGAACAGCCGGAAGTCGAAAGTATTTCAACCTATGTTGGCGCAGGTGCTCCTCGCTTCTCAGTGACTATAGAGCCAGAACCGTTCGATCCGGCCTATGGTCAGATTTTGATTAATGCGACTGATTTTCCGTCACTAAGCCCATTGATTGCACGCGGTGATAAATGGTTAATGGAAGAGTTTCCGAACGCAGACCCTCGCTTTAGAAGCTTAAAATTGGCGACGGCGGATAAATTCAGCGTTGAAGCTCGTTTCTCAGGCCCTGATGTCGAGGTCTTACATGGCTTATCAGAGCAAGCAAAAGCAATCTTCGCAGTACACCCGGACACCAAGTACGTTCGTGACGACTGGCGACAGAAAAGTAAAGTATTTGAGCCTGTCATCAACCAAGAAAAGATGCGCTCTGCAGGTATAAACCGTGCGGATATTGCGTTCGCGATGAAGCGAGCTTCAGAAGGCATGCCTTTGGGTCGTATGAACTTAAACGATGAACTGGTCACAATTCAACTGCGAGGCACAGAGAGTTCGATTCAGTCATTGGAAACGTTGCCCGTACGATCTCTGTTGGGCATCCACAGTGTTCCACTTGGCCAAGTTGTCGATGGATTTGAATTAAGCAGCGAAGAAACCATGATTTGGCGCCGTGACCGTGTAAAAACCATCACAGCACAAGCAGGTGTTGGTCGTTACACCACACCAGCAGCGGTGAGGAACTCAATCAAAGATCAAATTGAAGCGATTAATTTGCCTGATGGTTATAGCCTTGAATGGGGTGGCGAATATTACGACGAGCACAAAGCCGTCAGCGATATTCTTAAACAGCTACCTAAAGCAATCTTGTTAATGATCATCATCTTGGTGGCGATGTTTAACGGATTCAAACAACCCGTGATTATCTTCACTACCCTACCGCTAGCAGCGACGGGTGCCACATTCAGCTTATTGCTATTGGATAAACCATTCGGATTTATGGCATTGATTGGCGCCGTAACCTTAACAGGTATGATCATCAAAAACGGCATTGTATTGATGGACCAAATAGAACTTGAACGTAAGAACGGGCGCTCACTATCTGACGCCATCAAAGAAGCAACCGTGAACCGCACAATGGCGATTTCAATGGGGGCACTGACTACAGCACTTGGCATGATCCCGTTGTTAAGCGACCTACTGTTTGACCAGATGGCGGCAACCATTATCGGTGGCTTAGCTGCAGCAACCGTGTTGTCTCTGTTTGTGATGCCTGCGCTGTACAAGCTTTTCTATCGAACTGAAGAAAAAAAGACAGTAGCAGAAGCAATCAAAGACGCCGTGATTGTGCTTGATGCAACACCTCAGCCTTCAAACAGCGGCAATACAACTTCATTCAACAAGGAGCAATAAACATGTATTCATTAACGAAGTTTAAAGTGGCTCCTATTGCTCTTGCCTTCTTGCTGACAGGTTGTGCGGTTGGCCCCGATTACGAAGAACCTCAAACCACCATGGCTGAGACCTTCTTATATAGCCAAGGTGATGTGAACCAAGACGGCGTGAGCCAAAACGAACAGCACAATCATTGGTGGACACAGTTCAATGACCCGACGCTCAATCAGTTAGTAGCCGATGTTCAAAACCAAAACATCCCACTTAAATTGGCCGCCGAGCGAATCAACATGGCGAACTCATACAAAAGCGTTGTTGAATCATTCAAAGTTCCGACAATCAATGTCGGTGGCGGTTATTACAACTACCAATTGAGCGAGAACGACTCCCTACTCGGCCCGGTATTTGGTGCCTCTGATGCGGTTGAATCAGCGACGGGCATGTCGTTATTGGAAGCGCAACACGATGGCGGGTTCTTAGGCGCAAGCATCGCGTGGGAAATGGACTTGTTTGGACGTATCGACAAGCAATCCAACGCGGCGACGATTCGAGTTGAACAAGCCGAGATATTCCAATCGGGTTTGAATACCTTGATCACTGCCGATGTCATTCACAACTACCTACAATATCGTGGCGCTCAGGAGCGAAAAGCGATCGCACTAGAGAACATTGCCGACCAAAAGCAGACTTTAGAATTGGTCACCAAAGTGGTTCGCAGCGGCTACGGGTCTGAGTTAGATCTTGCTCAAGCCAAAGCCATGCTTGCGGCGACTGAATCTATTGTTCCTCAACTTGAAATAGCAGAGCAAGTTCACAAACAACGTATGGCGGTGTTGTTAGGCGAATCACTCACGAGCGTAAACCAACGTTTAGTCGGTGAATTCACCCTTCCGCGAATGAACGATGTAATTCCGACAGGCTTACCTTCTGACTTATTAGAACGACGCCCAGATATCCGAATCGCAGAACGCGAAATGGCAGCCATTAACGAAGAACTTGGTGCAAGCATTGCTAATCGCTATCCAAAGTTCTTCCTAACGGGTACGCCAGGTGTGACGGCTGGAAGCTTTGATGATCTGTTCAGTAGCGACTCATTCGGTTGGGCTGCATCTGCCGGTATCAGTTGGAATGTATTCGATGGTGGCCGAGGCGAAGCCATGGTAGAAATGAACGAAGCAAGGTTCCGTTCTGCAGCGCTTAACTACCAACACTCGGTCGACAGCGCCTTTGCAGAAGTCGATTCAAGCTTGTTTGCCTATGGCCGTAGCCAAGAGAACCAAAAGCGCATCGATGAAGCTACCCTTGCCGTTGATAACGCGGTGAGCAAGGCAAAGTCGCTATACAAAGCGGGGCTAGTCGATTACTTGTCGGTGTTAGACGCACAAAGACAACAAAAAGCGATGCAAGATCGCCAAGTAGCCGCCAAGCTTCAAACCGCCAACACCACGATTGCGGTGTATAAAGCCTTAGGTGGAGATTGGAAAGTGGCGAACGAAACGCAGAGTGTCGAATTAGCTCACGTTAACTAGTCTTTCTGCTCTATGTTCTCTGCTGAATGTTCTGTGGTTCTGTGCTGAATGTTCTGTGGTTCTGTGGTGAATGATGTAATAAACGTAATAAAAAATACCGCCGTTGATTACGGCGGTATTTTTATGAATTCGTTAACTGGCTAATGAGCTTACCAACAAGATAACAAGTGACTAGGAATTAGATGCATCGTTGCTATCTGTGTCTACGGTTTTGATCAAAGGGCCTGCGCACTCGACAAAATCACCAATATCGAAAGTCTCAGGCGCATCGGCTCCACCCGTCACCCCAAAACTACCAGTAACCGTTGGCTCCTTATCAGTCTTATCTACGTCTAAAATGATCTCTACTTTATAAGTGTGACCGTCAGGAAGGAGTTTGGCACACTCTTCGAGTGTCGAAGCGTTAGCTCCCACGCTAAGACCGAATAAACACACCGCAAGTACACTACTTGTCATTTTCAACATCATAAAACCTCTCGAAGACTATAGAAACATCATACCAATAATCTGCAAATCTTCACGATAAACGTTGAGAAGTGAGTTCATAGTAACAAGGCCAACTAGCCCCAACCATGGGGAGCGCTTTCGCTATCATCATACTCAGCATGACAAACCGAGCACTTGAAGTAGCTAATTTTTGATTTTGATTTATGTGAACCCAATAACACGCCGAATGCAATATTTAGAATTCGTGACTTGAGGGTGTTTTTCTCCTGCTGTTTTAACTTCACTTCGGACGCGCTTAACCTGATGTGTGAAGTTTTCTTATTACAGTTTCCACATCGTAATACAGTGTCATTTTCTTGCATTTCCCTATTCCTTTAAGCACGTATATAGACAATTTCGTTATAACCTAAGTTCGCTGACTGAATTAGGTTCCAAACCGACATTAATAAACAAACGCTTAGACTCAAAGCAAACTAAAGAACCGTCACGCCTTCAACTTCAATCACTGAGTTAACATTCGCTCGCTCGATTATCTTGAGTAACGTTGTCTGGATTAACTCATTATCTCGAATTTCTGTTTCGCAAGAGAAACGCTCCTCTTGAACACCATCGCTCTCACCCAACATAAATTGAACCGAAACTTCCGTTGCGAGATCTTTTGTCGTTCCGTAATACGCTAGCGTGATTTTTGGGTATCCGTTGTCGCCTTTTTTAACCTGCTTTGCGATGCGTTTTTTAGCTTTATCTAAATTCATACAACTTCCTTTTAAGGCTGAAACTAAAAATGAACAAACGTCTGGTATATCGTAGTTTTACTATAAAGCATTACCACATCCACTACATGATTTTATGGATGATAATCCTCTTTTTCTTACGTTAGTTTTTCCACAAGAAACACAAAATTTCAATGAGTGGATATTGTAAATAGACGTCAAGATAACCAGCGGAACCCAGACCAATAATTCTGACCCATTACCACCTGAGCTATAGATAAAACCAATCGAGAAGACACCAAAAACAACAGACTGCAAAGTCCACAATGTTTGTTTGTACTTCGCACCTTTGATAATAAAAAACGTAAAAAAGCCAATTGAGCTACTGATAAGCCCATAAACCGCAAAACCTATAAAGGCTTCTTGTTGATTCATAACTCTCCCTGTCAACCTCACGTTTATGGTCCGAGCAACGCTACTGCCCCAAAACCATACGACCTTAAACATTAGTCAAACTTTAAACGAAAAGTGCCAAGCCTCGTAAATCACTTTTGAGTTATCTGTTCGTTAGCAGCTTTCAAGGCCGCATTTAAACCGTCTGTATCCTTACAACCAATGTAAACATGCTTTCCATTGCTTAGGCTTAACTTCAGCGCTGAACCTATCGATACATTATATAACCAACCATCGCTCAACATGCGGATGCCAATACCTTGATACCACTTGCTTTGATAAAACGATGTCTCCGTTATGTCTGACACTTCTACATTCTTACGCCAAAAACCAAAACCGAAATACCAGCTCAATGCATTGCCTTTGACCTCAATTGTCATGGAGAAAAAGAGCAAAGCAATTAACCCGTTGATGGCGTGAGCGATGAATGTTCCGGAGTTATTATCAGACGTAATGACAATGAAAGCACCTATCGAAACAAGGATGAGCAACAACCCCTTGTTGTATTCCTTACTATAAAACACAGTTATATCTCCTATGGACAACGAACAACCAATTACCTAGCCAACAGCTATCTTACTGTGGCCTTTCTCAATAATCGTGGCAAGTAATGAAAGCAGATTCCCCAAAACCAAGTAGCATTACCTTGATACGACCTAACCAAAGTATCAAAGCAGAATAACCTTGTTCATGTTCTAAGCCTTGTTTATAAAGCACACCGAATCTACATTAGCTACTTGGTAATGCCTTGGCCCATTCGGATCGCAGAACAGCCAGAACTACGGTATCCCACCACCGTCCTTTGAAAAAACGATGCTCTCTAAAGTGCGCTTCTTTACGCATACCTAAAGACTTACAAAGCTTAATGGCAGGTAAATTCTTACTGATTGTCTCCGCATAAATGCGGTGTACACCCAATGTTGAAAAACCAAAATCAGCCAAAGCGAGAGCCGCTTCATTGCTTAACTTATGACCTTGATGCGATCTTGAAAACGCACACCCCATTGAAGCTTGCTGATTGTCTTCTAAACGCAAACAAACAGTACCAATGAACTGCCCTGTGCTCTTATATTCAACTGCGAGTTGATATGATTTCCTTGGTTCTTCAGACGCCTGGGCTATAAACAAGTTGGTTAACTCTTTATATTTAATAGGGTCACAGTCACTTTCATCATAGAAACGCTGATATTTAGCATCTTGAGACATCGCCACGAAGGCATTTTCATCGCTAGAGTTCATATCCCTAATAATCAGCCGCTTTGTCTCAATTTTAAACATCGAAAGTTCCTTTTCATCGTTGTAAGCTAACGCCCAATAACGTAACCAAATACACTCAAATCTACCATCTAAATCACTAAAGCAAAGCCGAACTGCAACGGCAACGGCCAAGTGTTAACTGTCTGCTTAAATTACTAGCTATATTTCTTGATTTATAGCTTTCACCTGCCCAATTAAAGTATCGTATTCATACTCAATCCCTATTTGTTATGCCTGTTCTAACCCTTTCAGGGAGCTTGGTACTATTATTTTATGAAATGGCGTAACGAAGAACATATAGGTCTTGCCAAACACATTGTTCACATGAACCACGGTATTTGCGTGAACAATTGCGGTTTCTCCTTCAGGCTCAATAAGAAAAGAAACTCGGACATTAAGATGTTTATCACAGTCTTCTAATACAACTTCATTCTCAGTTGAACTGACCAGTGTAAAAATACCGACTCGTTCGCCTACTACATATTCTGAACCTAATTTATCTCGGGATACATCTTGTAGACCACCCAAATTTTTTAAACCGAGTTTCGATACAACCCAGTTTCTCGTAGACATCAGAAATGCAATCCAAGTCGGTGTTTGAGTTGCTATTTCAAGAAATACTTCAATAGCAGTTTGGTTGTTGTATTTTATTTTTTTCGAAAAGCTATCACAGAAATATGAATTTTTGGAATACTCGCTCAATAGTGACTTCTTGGGTATAGACATAAACTCTCCTTGATGATGACAATTCGCCATAGCGAATAATATGGACTCCCCCTCCTGAGGAACTGCCACACTTAAGTGGGATTACACCGGAGGTAACATGTCTGATGATTCTTACTTCAGCGGTATCACTCTAACTAAAAAACACTTTAGCCTTCATGCCGCAGACCAACATGGCAAGGCAATACTTAAAAGTCAGTTACTCGATCTTAATTACTAATCTCATACTCGTTTTTTATACGGGGCAATTCCTCATATGTACTGATTGCTTTAACTGCACCGCTTAGATCATTTTTACCGTTAAAGCTATGCTTAACAGCAATGACATCACAGCCACTAGATTTACCAGCACGAATACCCGCTGTGGAATCTTCAAACACAATTGTTTGGCCAGGTGAAGCCGCTAATCTACCAAGAGCTAAAGTATAGGCTTCAGGATCCGGTTTATGCTTAGTTACATGCTCCTGTGTGATAACAAGGTCAAAAGCATTCTCTATCTGCAACGAGGTTAAAATATTATCAACCATCCATGTTGCTGCTGAACTAACAACTCCACACTTTTTCCCTGCTAGTTTTAACTGTTCTATGTAAGTCTTAGCCCCAACATTTAGCTCAAGATCATCATTGAGCATCTGTTCGTAATAAGCTCGAAAGTGGCAATTAAACTCTTCTAAGTCAGGAGCAATATTTGCATTTTCAAAAAAGTGACCCGTTACAACCTGCCAACTTTCCCCCATAACATCTTTGTAAATGTTGTGGTCTACGTGTGCGCCATAATCTAAACAAGCTAATGCTAACGCTTTGCCCTTTAAAGGCTCTGAATTTACTAATGTTCCGTCCATATCGAACAGATAAACTTCGTAATCTTTCAATTCACTCTCCATGTTATATTTTTCAAGCTCGTATAAGCCTAGTTAACTAGTGAAAAATGCAACCAAACTAATATGACTACCTTACCCACAAAAGCCGACCATTACAAAAGTGCCGAGCGTTTTGGAATCCAGTTAAACAATCTATTAGGTGATGGCTACGATAGTAGGCAATAAAGTAGTGGCAACAAACTAGCGAGCAATAAGCTGTGCCCAACAGACGTACTCTCTAATTTTATCACAATGGTTGATTTAGCAGACTCGTTTTCAATTAACGAACTAGCAGAAACGCCAGCCATGTTACTAGGGTCACTATATCCGACCTTATGACCGGAAAAAGACAAAAGTGAACCCAGAGCAAGAAGAATTAGCATTGAATAGAACGCATAATCACTAGAAAATGCTAGTTTCAAATAGCCTGTGAAATACTCGAAAGTAACCACAACTAGCAGTGCTAATAAATTTGATAGCACTATCAACCTTACGAATTTAAACATATTCCCTCTGATACCAATAGAACAGCTAACGTCCCAATAAACTGTGAGTGAACGTGTGCCATAATGAAGCTAAACGGAATCGGCACACGCTTATGAATCCGACTTAACTGCTTTGTGAACTGGCTTTTCTAGCGATCACTAAACCATGATTACTTGATCCCAAAAGGCTTACTTCATCGCAATTTACCAAATGATAATCTAACCATGTCTGATATTGGGATGGCGTAAAGTTATTAACACCGTTAGATATGTAACGTCCAAATCCATCTGTTGCTGCGTGTCCAATTACATCAAACCCATTTTTGTTTACAAGATTTTCAATTTCACTAGGCGTTGCGAAATACCCGACCTTGAAAAAACTATCGGCTTTAGCGTTTGATACCGTGCCATGTTTATTTAACTCTAGAAGCACCTCCGGAGTGACTAGCTCTGGAAATTGTTGGGCAAACATACCAGCGACAAAGAAACGTGAAATATAGGCTATGGCTAGTACACCATTTGGCTTTAAAATCCTTAGTGCTTCATTAACCGCAAGCTCTCTTTCATGCAGAGTTTTTAGGTGGTACAAGGGCCCAAGAATTACACAAACGTCTTGAGAATTACTTTCGATAAATGACACATCACAAGCATTACCCTCAAACACTTTTAACTCTATACCTTCAGATTTTGCTTTAGTATTTAAAATCTTCACTTGGTCAGGCGCAAGTTCTACTGCTGTAACATCACAACCTAATTTCGCAAAATGTAAGGAATAGCGCCCCGTTGCTGCTCCTAACTCACATACTGATTTTCCTTTAAGTAAATAAGGTGTGAGTTTATGTATCGTAGTATCAAACTCTAACTGAGCAATATATTGCCGAGTTAGCCTTTCATCTTCGTTTGCACCCGTATATTGGGCTATCAATTCTTCCATTGTTCACATCCCCTTTGCCAGTTAGCGCTGCGTTAAGTAGCTGACAACGCAACCACTACACAGTCGACTTAAATTTGTTATTAGAACGATACTTAAAGGTATCGCCCTAACTAAAAACCACTTTAGTCTTCATGCCGTAGACCCAGGTGGTAAAGTTATACTTCAGAAGTCAGTAACTCGCTATAAACTACTGACTACAATAGCAAATATGCCACTCATGCGTATAGGCATTGAAGCGTGTGGTGGTGCACATTATTGGGCAGAACACTCAATCAACGAGGACATGACGCTAGTATTTCACCGACGACATAGTCACCTTTAGCGATAAAAAAGTAAGACCAATACATGGCGTGTTTCGGAATGAGCCGACCCACCTAGCTGAAAAGGCATCGATAATTACAATAATGGCATTAGCGAAAACAGAAGAGATATGACGAAGAAAGAACCGAAAAATAGCTAACTGGTTGATAGGAATGCTATCGCAACCTTATCTTGGACTCGCTCGCCTTAAGAAAAGTATCAAAGCGATATGCCCTTTGTACTCAATCGTACCATTTACTAAATAAACCGGCTTCGAGTTTGTTCAACACTTGGGATTTAGTGTTGGCTACGCAACACCTTCATCCTTATTTGTTAGGCCACTTTCACACACATCACTATGCCTGTTGACCAACAAAGCTTTGCAACAACAAGATCAGCTCGCTGTGATAAGTGATCTATTAACGTTCGAACCTTTTCATTGTGCTCCTCTGACCAATCGGAACGAATTTGCATATCATCTATGATGTAAAAACCACCAATTTTTAGGCAAGCTAGAGCTTCATCTAGGTAGTGGTATTTACCTGGCCAAGTATCAGCAAATATCAAGTCAACCGACAGTGGAAGGGTTCGATCGATAACATCCTCACCATTAGATAAAACAATATCAACTCGTGGGCCTTCACCCAGATAACGGCGAGCTACATCTATATTTTCTGCCGAATTATCTACCGTTGTTAAGTTCGAATCCTCCGACATTCCATGCAATATCCATGACGTGCAAAGTCAGTGCCAGTCCCTAATTCCAACAAGTGTCCCGATTGCTTACTTGCAGCCAAAGTAGCTAAAAATGAACCTATCGGAAGTTCTGATAATTGAGGAAAACCAATTACATGTGTGGCTTTCAATATTGCTTCATATTGTTTGGGATAAACTTCCGTTGTCTCGTTCATATACGTTTCCTTGTAGCTTCGAGCTCTTAGCCCTTGCTCTCTCATGACCCGACCCACACGCTTGCGGCTAACCAAAACTCCTTAGCGCCTTGTTAGCTTTTTAAGCTTATAGCATTAAAAATTTCTTCCCAATGCATACCAAAAACCTGCAACTCGGGAAAAGCTTCTTTCACAGCTATCATCTCGTCCAAGTACCAACCTTTAGATAAAAACACCTTCGATGTTAATACTATTAATACCTTATTATCAAAATGGCTGCTATCAACATATTCAGCTTGCCTCATGAGCTGAGTTCCAGCGCTTGTAAACTTGCTTCCTATCTTATTTTCAATTAAGACAATTTTGTTTTCTGAAAAAGATAATAAGTCAGCTGGCATTCCTCCCCAAATATTTACAGTCTCTGCATTTGAAAAAAGAGGGTATTCACAAAATAATGACGCAGATTTGTCTATATATTCTGATGCAAGATATTTACCCTTATCGGATTTAGGCTTATATAAATTTACACAACTCCAATCTACAGAACCTCGTGAATGGTAATATGATAACAATGCACTTAATTCAGTTTCATTACTTGCTTTAAGTCCAGTCACAGGGTCACACAATATGGATGGGATGCTTTGCAAAAATTTTTGTTTTTGTTTCAAAATTCACTCCAAACCTTCAGCACCTGAAAAAACTAACGCTTTGCTAAGAGGAAAATTATGGTTGGCGATACTGCGCGAAGCGCTAGCTAACCCCTATCTGGCAGGGTAGTTGTCACTGTTAAAATTTAACCAGTTTGGGCGATAA
>NZ_JBFSTC010000046.1:0-37606 GCF_041466605.1 Vibrio sp. 10N.247.310.17
AAACTTTATTACTCCATCATTTAATTTAGTGTACAAACTTTATTGTTCCTAAACAAGCACACTGGCGATGGCACTGGCTAAGTTTATTCATTTAGAACATTTTCAGTCAGTAGAAAGAATGACTTCGTCACAAATGATAAAGATTATAAGTGATTGATGTTTTAATTATTTAAATGAGGGGTTTGCAATGAATCAGACAAAAGTAAAAAGCATTCTATTGGCAGCAGGAGCGATGAATGTTGGTGCTGTTTTACTGTTTTCACGCTTTTTTACGAATAGTGCCATTAACGAAGCCGATCCCGTAGTAATGTCCAACTTTGGACTGATTATGATCGTCGTTTGGGGTTTTGCGTACCTTGGGGCTGCAACAATCAATGCGAACATCAAATATCTTGCTGGTGCTTTCTTTATTGAAAAGTTGGTTTATGTGGTTGTTTGGGTGAATTGGCTTTCCAATAATACGCTATCACCAGTATATGAAGCGGATACGATGGCTGGCGTGTTTTACACAATTTATGGCGTAAATGATTTTATATTTATGATCTTGTTTTTCATGATATTTAAGTCCAAATTTGATATGAAAAACAACGGTTGAATATCAAACATTGAGACTTACAACTTAATGTTATCTTACAGAAAAATGGCGAGTCATATGACTCGCCATTTTTGTATCTAACATCTAATTGAGAAAATTAGACTATATCGATAGCTTTTCGTGCTCAATCGAGTCTTTTAGCTCTTATTTACGTAGGGTTTTTCTTTGAAAACTTGATCTGTTGAATCACCAAACCAGCAATGATTAGCAGTAAGCCAAACAGTGTCGCAGGGTGAATCTCTTCACCTATGATGGTTGAAAGTAGCATCAACGAGATAAACGGTGAGGCAAAAATTAGGTTGCTGATACGTGCCGTATTGTTGGTTAGCTTGAGTGCTGATAGCCACAAGACAAAGGTAATGCCCATCTCGAACAGGCCAACATAAGTCACGGCCATCCAACCTTTCGCTGTGATTTGGCTAAAACTCTCGCCTTCGTAAACGGTTAAACCAATTGCGAATGGCAATGCCACTAAGAACCCAAGCAGTACACCCACCACAGGGTCTGCCTTGTTTTTGGTATTGAGAATCCAGTAGCCTGCCCAAAGCAATGTCGAAAGCAGCGCAAGTGCCACACCAAGTGGGCTATCGAACTGCATGCCTAATACATCACCTTTGGTGGCAATGACTACCACTCCCGCATAGCTGAAGGTACACGCAATCCAATCTTGTTTACGAATCTTTTGTCCCAGAAAAACCGCTGCCATTAGAGTCAGCGTGATCGCCCAACTGTAGTTGATGGCTTGCGCTTGAGAAGCTGGCAGTAGGTCGTAGGCTTTGAATAGAATCAGGTAGTAGGCTAGAGGATTCACTAAACCGAGCAGTAAGTAATACCAAGGGTTTGAAAGAAACGTGGTACTCAGTTGAGAAAGCTTACCTTGAAACGCGCAAACGGCGATCAGCGCAATCGACGACACAATACTGGCGATGGTCAGCATTTGAATCGGTGAAAACTCAGCAAGGGTCAGCTTAAAAGCAGTAGCGACTGTTGACCACAGCAATACCGCAGCAAGGCCAAAGCCCAAGGCACGACGTTCGTTCATAGCAACTCATTCTAATTTGATGGGACAGAATACGGAGCGCCTAGTCTATCTGTCGAATTTTAATACGGCAAACTGGACATTTATCCAGTATCAAAATACCATTTAATGAGTTATTTCCAATTAGGCTAAATCATTATTATGCAATGGATTATCGAACATCAGGCAACGCTTATTGCTGCTATTTCCGGCGCGCTCGTCAGCGGCGGTGTGGTGGGCTGGTGGATCAAACTGAAGTTCTCTTTTCAGCAGCGACTTCTTGAACAGCAACTAGAGTCCGACCGTTTGCTGCATGAGTCACAACAATCTCAGCTCAAATCCTCACTCGTAGAGGCGCAACAAGAGCTCAATGAGCTGGATGATGATCGAGATAAAGCGGCATTTGAGCTTAAGCAGGCACATGGCAAGGTGATGGCTGCGATGGAGAAGCTGCGCTATTTTGAAGCCGTGAAGCAAGAACGTCAGCAGTATGCCGATGATATCAATGTTCTTAAGGAGCATAAGTCTGAGTTGGAGGCAGAGCTTCGCGAGCAAGAAGCTAGGCACGACCAAGAAAACCTCGCTAACAGTGAAAAACTGCAGCTGTTAGAGCAGGCAGAGTCCCGATTGAAGCAGCAGTTCGAACTGTTAGCGAATCAACTGTTTGAGAGCAAAACCGCTAAGGTCGATCAACAAAACAAGCAAAGCTTAGAGGGTTTGTTGTCGCCGCTGAAAGAGCAACTAGAAGGCTTCAAGAAACAAGTGAACGACAGCTTTAGCCAAGAAGCCAAAGAGCGTCACACCTTAGTACATGAGCTTAAAAACCTGCAACGTCTTAATGAGAGCATGACTCGTGAAGCGGTGAACCTGACTCAGGCGTTAAAGGGTGATAATAAGCAACAAGGTAACTGGGGCGAGGTGGTGCTGGCTCGCGTGTTGGCGGATTCAGGCTTACGAGAAGGCCATGAATATCAAACGCAGGTGAACCTGCAAAACGATGCCGGCAAGCGTTACCAACCCGATGTGATCGTGCATTTGCCACAAGATAAGCAGGTGGTGGTCGATTCGAAAATGGCTTTGGTGGCGTTTGAGCGTTACTTCAATGCTGAAACTGATCAACAACGTGATGCTGCATTACGTGATCACTTGGCTTCATTGCGCGCGCACATTAAAGGCTTGAGCCAGAAGGATTATCATCAACTCAAAGGCATACAGAGCCTTGATTATGTGTTGATGTTTATTCCGGTAGAACCTGCGTTTCAGGTGGCGATTCAAGCCGACCCTAGCTTGGTTAAAGATGCGATGGAGCAAAACATTATCTTGGTTAGCCCAACCACCTTGCTGGTGGCACTGCGTACCATTGATAACTTGTGGCGCAACGATAGACAGAACCAGAATGCACAAATCATTGCAGAGCGGGCGAGCAAACTTTACGACAAGCTGCGCTTGTTTGTTGATGATATGGAAGGTCTTGGTAGCTCATTAGACAGAGCCAACCAAAGCTACCAAGGTGCCATGAATAAGCTGGTGACTGGTCGTGGTAATGTGATTCGTCAGGCCGAAAGCTTTAAGCAATTGGGTGTCGAGGTGAAGAAACCTATCTCGGTTGGCTTGGCGGAAATCGCTCAAAATGAGGCTTTTTCAGAAAATGCCTCCTTAGTAGAAAGACAACCCGCTGAGGATAAAGTAAACTAATCGGCCGCAGCGCCTCTAAAGAGAGAGTGTACTGTCGATGAGAACTTACCATGGTAGATAACAGCATTATGGACACAAGCGTGCAGACAAATTCAGCAGTAGAGTCAGAAACCACACACTTTGGTTTCGAAACAGTCGCGAAAGACCAAAAAGTCGCGAAAGTAGCAGAGGTATTTCACTCTGTAGCCGCTAAATACGACATCATGAATGACTTAATGTCGGGTGGTGTTCACCGCTTGTGGAAGCGATTCACGATTGATTGCAGTGGCGTTCGCCCTGGTCAACGTATCCTCGATCTTGGTGGTGGTACTGGCGACCTGACTGCGAAATTCTCGCGTATCGTTGGTGAAAAAGGCCACGTGGTTCTTGCTGATATCAACAACTCAATGCTGAATGTTGGCCGCGATAAACTGCGTGATAGCGGTATTGTTGGCAACGTACATTACGTTCAAGCCAATGCTGAAGAGCTGCCTTTCCCAGATAACTACTTCGATTGCATTACCATCAGCTTCTGTCTGCGTAATGTTACCGACAAAGACCAAGCGCTGCGTTCAATGTACCGTGTGCTGAAGCCGGGCGGTCGTCTGTTGGTTCTTGAGTTTTCTAAGCCAGTACTTGAACCTCTATCAAAGGTTTACGATGCCTACTCTTTCCACCTGTTGCCAAAAATGGGTGAGCTGATTGCCAACGACGCAGACAGCTATCGTTACCTAGCAGAATCTATCCGCATGCACCCGAACCAAGAAACCTTGGAAGGCATGATGCAAGAAGCGGGTTTTGAAAATACAAAATACTTCAACCTAACGGGCGGCATTGTTGCGCTGCACCGTGGTTACAAGTTCTAGTCGAACTTGGTAGCAGGCTCGTAGGGCGTGCTAAAAATAAGAATAAAGACAGAACGGATAGGTTAACGCTTATCCGTTTTCAAAGGTAAGGACAGTCATGCCATTTGATCCATTGGTCACCGCGGTTATTGAAACCTCTTTAAATACTTTCGTGAACGATGATCCAGCTTTGGTTCGTCGTTTGTCTCGTTTAAAGGGGCAGATCATTCAAGTTAATTTGAAAGAGCTGAATAAAACTCTCACTTTCGTTTTTAGCCAACAAATCGATGTGTTGTCTGACTACGAAGGACAACCTGATTGCTACCTATCTTTGAACCTATCGGTACTGCCAGAACTGCGTGAGCAATCGAACATCACCAAACTGATCAAGCAAGATAAGCTGATTTTAGAGGGTGATATTCAACTGGCTCAGAAATTTGCTCAGCTAATGACAGACTGCAAGCCTGACTTGGAAGAGTGGCTATCGCGAGTGACAGGCGATGTGGTTGCTCATACCTTGGTACAAGGCGTTAAGAATGTTGGCGGTCTTGTAGCTAAGCAAGCGACTAAGCATCAAAACCATCTCGCTCAGGTATTAACTGAAGAGTGGAAAATTGCACCAGCGCCATTAGAAGTGGCACATTTTTGCGATCAGGTTGATGACGTAAAAAGCTCAGCTGCACGTCTTGAAGCTAAATTGAACGCTCTGTTGGAGAAAGCATGACCCCAACAGAACTGAAACGTCTTTATCATATTATCAAGGTACAGTTGGAATACGGCCTTGATGAATTGATGCCTGAGCACCAGTTGACTAAAGCCCCTTTACTGGCGCGAAAGTCACTGTTTTGGCTCAAGAATAAGCATCAAGATAAAGAATTAGGCCACCGCTTGCGTTTAGCGTTGCAAGAATTAGGGCCTGTTTGGATTAAGTTTGGTCAGATGATGTCAACGCGTCGCGACCTATTTCCTCCTCATATCGCTGATCAGCTAGCACTATTGCAAGACCAAGTGGCGCCATTTGATGGTCAATTGGCTAAGCGAGACATGGAAAAAGCGCTCGGTGGTAGCCTAGAAAACTGGTTTACCGACTTTGATATCGAGCCATTGGCTTCTGCTTCTATCGCTCAGGTGCATACCGCAAAGCTCAAAGAGAGTGGTCGCGAGATTGTTCTGAAGGTTATTCGCCCTGATATTCGCCCGGTGATTGACGCAGATCTAAAACTGATGCACCGAATGGCGCGTATAGTCGCTAAGTCGCTTCCTGAAGCACGTCGTTTGAAACCGGTTGAAGTCGTTCACGAGTACGAAAAAACGTTACTTGATGAACTAGACCTGCGCCGAGAGGCGGCCAATGCGATTCAACTACGACGTAATTTTGAAGGCAGTGAAGAGCTGTATGTTCCAGAGGTTATCCCTGATCTAAGCAGCGAAACCCTGATGGTGTCAGAGCGTATCTACGGTATTCAAGTATCCGATATTGAAACGCTAGAAGCCAACGGCACCAACATGAAATTGCTCGCGGAACGTGGCGTGACGGTATTCTTCACCCAAGTATTCCGAGACAGCTTTTTCCATGCAGACATGCACCCGGGCAACGTATTCGTTAACCCAGAGAATCCAGATAACCCTCAGTGGATTGGTTTGGATTGTGGCATTGTCGGCACGCTCAACAGTGAAGATAAGCGCTATTTAGCAGAGAACCTGTTGGCTTTCTTTAATCGAGATTATCGTAAAGTCGCCGAGCTGCACGTTGATTCGGGTTGGGTGCCACATGACACCAACGTCAACGATTTCGAATTCGCGATTCGTATGGTGTGTGAGCCGATTTTTGCAAAACCACTTGGCGAGATCTCATTTGGCCATGTGTTGCTAAACTTATTTAATACAGCAAGACGTTTCAACATGGAGGTTCAACCTCAGTTGGTGCTTCTTCAGAAGACCTTGTTGTATGTGGAAGGCCTAGGCCGCCAGTTGTATCCGCAACTTGATTTGTGGGCAACGGCTAAGCCTTTCCTTGAAACCTGGATGATGAATCAGGTGGGGCCACAAGCTGTGATTAACGCAGTAAAAGAGCGTGCGCCATTCTGGGCAGAAAAACTGCCAGAGCTGCCAGAGCTACTTTATGACAGCTTGCGTCAGGGTAAAGCCATGAACCACAGAATGGATCAGCTTTATCAAGGCTATAGAGATAGTAAGCGTCAGCAAGCAACTGGAAAGTTTTTGTTTGGCGTTGGAGCTACTTTAGTCGTATGCTCCGCAATATTAGTTTCAAGCCCTTATGAGCAGCTATCTATGGGCTGTGGCATCGCAGGTGTCACATTTTGGCTGCTAAGTTGGCGAGCTTACCGTCGTTAGACAGTAGACTCTTTTAAAATTTATGTGTAGATAGCCTGAGGAAGATATTATGATTGGTTGGCAACAGCTACTTATCATCGCCGTTATTGTGATTTTATTATTTGGTACAAAGAAATTACGTGGTGTTGGTGGTGATTTGGGTTCAGCGGTTAAAGGCTTCAAAAAAGCAATGAGCGATGAAGATAAGCCTGCAGATAAGAAAGACGCAGACTTTGAACCAAAGAATATTGAACAGCAAAAGACAGAAGCTAGTGCTGAAACAACTGCTGAAGCAAAGAAAGACAAAGAGCAGGTATAAAAAGTGTTTGATATCGGTTTTTGGGAACTGGTATTAATATCTGTCGTTGGGTTAGTGGTGTTAGGGCCTGAGCGTTTGCCCGTTGCAATTCGCAGTATCTCCCAGTTTGTTGGGCAAGCGAAAAGCATGGCAAACAGTGTGAAAGATGAACTTTCTCATGAGCTTAAGGTGCAAGAGCTGCAAGAAAACCTACGCAAGGCGGAAAAAATGGGTATGGAAGATTTATCTCCAGACCTAAAAGCATCAGTCGATGAACTCAAGCAGGCCGCTGCTGAGGTTCAACGTCCGTACGCTAAGCCTGAGTCTGATAAGCCAAGTGAGACTAAACCTAGTGTCACGGAAACTGTTGAATCTGAAACCATTCAGGTCAACAGCGAAGCTTCAGCGCCGTCAGATAAGAAAGCCGAATAGTTTCGCAAGGAGGAGTCGCCGGATACTTGAGTCGTTAGATGTTTAAGTCGATAGCTATTCAAGTAGATAGATACACGCGCGGCTCCTTTCTATATTTCCTCATAAGAGTTTTGACATGTCCTCGACAGAGCAATCACAACCTTTAATCAGTCATTTACTAGAATTAAGAAACCGCTTGCTGAGAGTGATTCTAGCTGTTCTAGTTGTTTTTGTTGGCTTAATTTATTTTTCTAATGATATTTATGAATTCGTATCAGCACCTTTGGTAGATCGCCTACCGGAAGGGGCGACGATGATCGCAACCGATGTTGCGTCGCCATTTTTTACCCCGATGAAGTTAACCTTAATCGCGTCTATTTTTGTCGCGGTGCCGTTTATTTTGTATCAGGTATGGGCTTTTGTCGCTCCGGGCCTATACAAGCACGAGAAGCGTTTGATCATGCCGTTATTGGCTTCAAGTTCATTGCTGTTTTATTGTGGTGTGGCGTTCGCTTACTTCATTGTATTCCCGTTGGTGTTTGGCTTTTTTACTGCAATATCATTGGGAGGGGTCGAGTTTGCGACTGACATATCGAGCTATCTTGATTTCGTATTGGCATTATTCTTTGCGTTTGGCGTTGCCTTTGAAGTGCCAGTCGCCATTATCTTGCTGTGTTGGACTGGGGCTACGACTCCTCAAAGTTTGGCAGAAAAAAGAGCATATATAGTTGTTGCTGCTTTTGTCATAGGTATGCTTTTGACTCCTCCAGATATGATTTCACAAACCCTATTAGCAATTCCGATGTGTCTATTGTTTGAAGTCGGATTGTTTTTTGCGAAGTTTTATACAAGGAAGGATGAGGAAGATGGGGATTAGCATATGGCAGGCTTTAATAGTTCTTTTGATCGTGATTCCCCCCTTTATCCCTATTATTATTGCTCATAAAAAAAAGCATGCATATAGAGTTGCAATAACCATCTTGTCAGTCGTTGGTCTATTCATATTTTTATGTTGGGTTGCTGCTCTTATTTGGTGTTTTATAGAACCGGCAAGAAAGCAATACCCTATCTCCGATGAGCTTGAGAAATTATACGAGCTGAAGCAGAAAGGTGTCATAACTGATGATGAGTTCATAATGAAGAAAAAAGAACTTCTTCAGACATAATAAAAAAGCGGCCCGAGGCCGCTTTTTTATTATGTCGATTTTATCGAACCTTTAACTGATAGCCACAGTTCTGACATATATAGAGCTCTTTGATGCCCAAAATTTTATGCCATAGGGTTCGATGTTGACGTTGTAAGTGAATAGTGTGATTACACATAATCATCTCAATTTGACTTTTATTTATTATAATCGTCAATATTAAACAATGTACCTATGCATTTCAATGAATAACTCTAAAGTATTGTGTGAAGTAAGGTCTTATATATTAAAGAGGGTGCTAGCATTTTTTGAAGTTGTGGTGTCGACCTCTTCAAGGCTAATCCCGCGCAATTCAGCGATGCGTTTTGCTACCAATTCCGTGTAGGCTGGCTCATTACGTTTACCGCGATTCGGTGTTGGTGCCAAGTATGGGCAATCTGTCTCTAGAATGACGTAATTCATATCAAGGTGTGGAATCACTTTGTCCATTCCTGAGTTCTTAAAGGTCGATACACCGCCTAAACCTAAGTGAAAGCCTAGCTCGTTGATTGCCTGGGCTTCCTCTAAGCTGCTGCCAAAGCAGTGGAATACGCCACGTAAGCTGCCATCTTGTTCTTGGCGAAGCAGGGCAAGTGTCTCTTCAATGGAATCACGCGTGTGGATCACGACAGGTAGGTCTAGATCTTTTGCCCACTGCAGTTGAGTCACGAAAGCCATCTCTTGTTCAGCCTTGAAGGTTTTATCCCAGTACAAGTCGATACCAATCTCACCCACGGCGATAAAGTCATGTTTATCAAACCAAGCTCGAATGGTTTTGAGGGTTTGCTCGATATTCGCATCCACATAACAAGGGTGTAAGCCCATCATTGAACGACACACATCAGGAAACTGAGCTTCCGTCGCTAACATGGGCTCGATAGATTCTAAATCGATGTTCGGCAATAGAATGGTATCAATACCTTGAGCCAGTGCGCGTTGCACGACTTGTTCACGGTCTTCATCGAATTCGCTCGCGTAAATATGAGCATGGGTGTCGATCATTATTTTGTCCTGAAAGCAGTCTTTACTGAGTTGTCATGAGTATACGGCAGTGTGAGGAGAAGGTCATTTTTTGCCATTTATCCCTGTTTTTGAGTGGGTTTTATATTTTACTGCTAGCGTCCTGAGCCATCAGTGATATGCTTTTGCCTGTATTTAGCACTTTTCATATCTAAGCATTTCGGTGCTTAGACTAGGCAAGGAGAATCTAGTGTCTGTTTCAATTCAAGGTCAATTCCCAGGTCGCCGTATGCGCCGTATGCGTAAACACGACTTTAGCCGTCGCCTAATGGCAGAAAATCAATTGTCTGTGGATGACCTCATCTACCCAATGTTTATCCTGATGGGTAAAGACCGCCGCGAGCCTGTCGAGTCAATGCCGGGTGTTGAACGCTTGTCGATCGATCTGATGCTTGAAGAAGCGGATTACCTGTCAAAATTGGGTGTTCCGGCGATTGCTCTGTTTCCGGTCGTGAACCAAGATGCTAAAAGCTTATGCGCGGCTGAAGCTCATAATTCAGAAGGTTTAGTGCAGCGTGCGGTACGTTCATTAAAAGAGCACGTGCCAAATATGGGTGTGATTACTGATGTTGCACTGGACCCATTTACTACTCACGGGCAGGACGGCATCATCGATGAAGATGGTTACGTGATGAATGATGAAACGACTGAAGTGTTGATTCAGCAGGCGTTATCGCATGCTGAAGCCGGTGCAGATGTGGTTGCTCCGTCGGATATGATGGATGGTCGTATTGGTAAGATCCGCGAAGCGTTAGAGGAAGCGGGTTATATTCATACTCAGATTATGGCGTACTCTGCGAAATACGCATCGTGTTATTACGGCCCATTTCGTGATGCAGTCGGCAGTGCTTCGAACCTGAAAGGTGGTAATAAGAAGAACTACCAGATGGATCCTGCCAACAGCGATGAAGCGATTCACGAAGTGGCAATGGATCTTAATGAAGGTGCGGATATGGTGATGGTTAAGCCAGGCATGCCTTACTTAGACATCGTGCGTCGTGTGAAACATGAACTTCAAGCACCAACGTATGCTTATCAAGTGTCTGGTGAGTATGCGATGCACAAAGCAGCAATTCAAAACGGTTGGCTGAAAGAACGCGACACCGTTATGGAATTACTGCTGTGCTTTAAGCGTGCTGGTGCTGATGGCATTCTGACTTACTTCGCTAAAGATGTTGCAGAGTGGCTTGCTGAAGACAATGCACAAGCAGCCAAGCACTTAAAAGAAAAGTAACAACTTAACGTTAACTTAAGTGATATTCAGTAAAAGGGTTGGCCATTGTGTCAGCCCTTTCGCTTATGAGGATGGAAGAAGATGTCAGTCATAGTACGTGAAGGTTCACTGGGAGAGGTTGTGTCTGTTGTCGAGCAGATCTCTGAATTTGCTAGAAAAGAGAGTGTCGCTTCACTGGCAGCTCGGCTTGAAGGGAAAAAGAGCCTGATCTTAGTGGCTGAAGAGGCGAACGTGTTACTCGGCTTTAAAATTGGTTATGAGCTTAACTCAAATACTTTCTATAGTTGGTTTGGTGGTGTGTCACCGCTTGCAAGAAATAAGGGGGTCGCACAGGCTCAATTAGATGTTCAGGAGCAGTGGGCACAAGAGCGGGGTTATGAGCAGCTGAAAGTAAAATCTCGTAACCAGTTTCCTGCGATGCTGTGTTTACTATTGAAAAATGGATATCGAATTGAAAAATTGGAAGAAAAAGAAGAGATTAATGAAAATCGAATCCATTTCGTGAAGCAATTATCAGCTTAATGATTTGCTTTATCGGGGTGATAAATCATTTAAAATGAATTTAATGAGATTTATTATCATTTAGTTGTTGACTATTAAATGAGAATCATTATTATTAACCCTGTCTTAGGGAATGAGGAAATGTTCACAAGGATGTTAAGTACTCAAGTATCAACTTGGTTACCCAACAGAATTCTCGCGAACTTGTACTAAGTTCTTTTTGACACGACATTGCTCACATTGCTTCCAGTGTAATTTATAGCTTTTAGGTAAAGCTGTGGTATTCAATTTGAATGGCTTTACCAGTTTTTGCTAGGCGACATCTTCGGGTGTCGCTTTTTTTATACCTCCAATTCAACAATATGCATATTTAGTGGCACGTTTTTTTATGAATAAAACGCCATCAGCATTCTTTTCCACAATGCAGGATCGTAAAAAGATCGTTGATCATATGTTCGATCTGTAAAATTATTCTTTATTTTCAGTGTATTGCTGGTGTTTTTTGATTTGTTAACCTTACTTCTCAACAGGGTGGATAAATAATATAAACAGAGTTATCCACAGAACGCTTGCGTCTAAGAACAAAAAATAACAACAAATCGATTATAACGAATACAACCGAGTGAATGGATACAGATCGACAACATGGAATCCAACCAACAGACGTGGCATTCTTAACAGATAATTTCTGTACTTACTGGATTCACAAATATTATGGCTCGTATTCCTGATAATCCATTGATTCTGATCGATGGCTCTTCTTACCTATATCGCGCGTTCCATGCTTACCCTGGCACCATGAGCAATGGTGATATCCCAACGAACGCTGTTTATGGTGTAGTTAACATGCTACGCAGCATGATGCGTCAATTTGCTTCTGATCGTATTGCGGTTATTTTTGATGCGAAAGGGAAAACGTTCCGTGATGACATGTACCCAGAGTACAAAGCAAACCGCCCACCTATGCCTGACGATCTTCGTTGCCAGATAGAACCATTGCACAATGTGATTCGTGCGATGGGTTTGCCACTTATCTCTATTCCTGGCGTTGAAGCAGATGACGTGATTGGTACGCTTGCTTCTCAAGCTTCTGCGATGGGGATGCCTGTACTTATCAGTACTGGTGATAAAGATATGGCGCAGTTAGTTGATGACAACGTTACTCTGATCAACACCATGACCAACGTGGTAATGGATCGCGAAGGTGTGATTGAGAAGTTTGGTATCCCGCCAGAACTGATCATCGATTATTTGGCACTGATGGGTGATAAAGTCGATAACATCCCTGGTGTTCCGGGTGTGGGTGACAAGACAGCGACGGCTTTGCTACAAGGCATTGGTAGTATCGAAAAGTTGTATCAGAATCTTGATGATATTGCGGCGCTTGGTTTCCGTGGTTCGAAGACGATGGCTAAGAAGCTGGCTGATAATAAAGCCAATGCTGACATGTCTTACGAGCTTGCAACAATCAAGCTAGATGTTGAGCTTGAAGAGACACCAGAATCATTGGTAAAAGCTCAACCCAATATCGATGAGTTGATCAAGCTATACGGTCAATTGGTTTTCAAATCTTGGCTGAACGAGCTCCTTGAAGGTGGCAGCGGAGTGGTTGAGGCAGATGAGAAATCTTCCGCAGCGGGAGCTGGATCAGTACGTAGCAGCGCTTCTACTGTAGAGATGAATACGTCTGCCGTGACGATTGATCGTAGCAACTACGAAACGATTCTAGATGAAGCGTCATTCAATGTTTGGTTAGAAAAGCTTAAAGCAGCTGAATTGTTTGCTTTTGATACTGAGACAGACAGCCTTGATTACATGGTGGCGAACCTGGTCGGTCTATCATTTGCGACGGACGAGGGCGTTGCCGCTTACGTACCGGTTGCTCATGATTACCTAGATGCACCGCAACAGCTGGATCGTGATTGGGTACTTGAACAACTGAAACCGATTCTTGAAGATGATGCTCAAGCTAAAGTGGGTCAAAACCTGAAGTACGATATGAGTGTGCTAGCGCGCTACGGTATCGAGATGAAAGGCATCAAACACGATACCATGCTGGCGTCTTACGTTTTCAACAGCGTAGGTGGCAAGCATGATATGGACAGCCTAGCGCTGCGTTTCCTTCAGCACAGCTGCATCTCATTTGAGCAAATCGCAGGTAAAGGTAAGAAACAGCTTACTTTCAACCAGATAGAACTGGGTGAGGCGTCTCCATACGCTGCAGAAGATGCTGATGTGACATTACGTCTTCATAACCGCCTGATGGAAAACATTGAGCAAGATGAAAAGCTAAAAACCATCTATGAAGAAATCGAAGTACCACTGATTCCTGTGATGTCTCGCATTGAACGCACAGGTGTATTCATTGATGACATGTTGTTAGGGGCTCAATCGCAAGAGATTGCGGTTCGTCTGGATGAGCTAGAGCAGAAAGCTTACGAGATAGCAGAGCAAGAGTTCAATATGAACTCGCCAAAACAACTGCAAGCGATCCTGTTTGAGAAAATGGGTCTGCCAGTTATCAAGAAAACGCCATCAGGTGCACCTTCAACCAACGAAGAAGTGCTTCAAGAGCTGGCGCTTGATTACCCGCTACCTAAGCTGATCATTGAGTATCGTGGCCTTGCGAAACTGAAGTCTACTTACACGGATAAACTGCCGAAGATGATCAACGCTGAAACGGGTCGCGTTCATACTTCTTACCACCAAGCGGTAACGGCAACCGGTCGTTTGTCTTCGACTGATCCAAACCTACAAAATATCCCAATTCGTAATGAAGAAGGTCGTCGTATCCGCCAAGCATTCGTTGCACAGCATGGTTGGAAGATTCTAGCGGTCGATTACTCTCAAATTGAATTGCGTATCATGGCGCACCTATCGGGTGATAAAGCGCTGCTGGAAGCATTCCAACAAGGCAAAGATATCCACGCGGCAACGGCTGCTGAGATCATTGGTGTTGATATTGATAGTGTGACCACTGAGCAGCGTCGTCGTGCTAAAGCGGTTAACTTTGGTCTTATCTACGGCATGAGTGCTTTTGGTTTGGCTAAGCAGCTAGGTATTCCTCGTGGCGAAGCACAACACTACATGGATACTTACTTTGAGCGTTACCCAGGTGTGATGCAGTATATGGAAGACACACGCAGCGCGGCTTCAGAGCAAGGCTTTGTTGAAACCATTTACGGTCGTCGTCTGCACCTTCCTGAGATTCAATCTCGAAATGGCATGCGTCGTAAGGCTGCTGAACGTGCGGCAATCAACGCGCCAATGCAGGGCACAGCAGCAGATATCATTAAGAAAGCGATGCTGTTGGTTGATGAATGGATTCAAGCGGAAGGCGATGGTCGTGTGAAACTGCTTATGCAAGTACACGATGAATTGGTCTTCGAAGTGGAAGAGTCAGCTTTAGCCGAAATTGAAAGTAAAGTACAAGAATTGATGGAATCCGCCGCAGAGCTAGAAGTACCGCTTGTCGCGGAAGCTGGCCACGGTGACAACTGGGATCAAGCCCACTAATCAGTTTTTGACCTTATTGAGTAAATTAGTATGAGCCAGTGCACAAACACTGGCTTTTTTTTGTCTCGAATAAAGTTAAGTCATAAGAAGATTTTGGGTGTTTTAATAAAACGTTCATGAAAAAAAACTACAAAAATGGTTTTCATTTCTGAGCAATTGTTGTACATTAAATCTTGTAGGGTACAGAGGTAAGATGTTCTATCTTTCAGACCTTTTGTTTCACGTTATTGGATTAGGCTGATTCAGCCGCCCCAGTCAGTATTTGACTGGGGCGTTTTTTCTTGTGCGAAAGAAAAATATCTCCAACCTACTATTCCCCCGTAAAATCTCCCATTTTTAGTGCCTTTTGTTACGTTTCCCCCAAGCAGCGTGATAAACACTTGATTGCCTTAGATCTGGAATTCAATCAGCAATTGGTAATTTTAATCCGTCTCTAAGTGCATTGTTTTATTCTTGAAAATAACTTTTATTTTACAAGTAACTCATAATACATTGATCGCTTACGTCTTATTTATCAGGACATTGAGTGGGTGAATGCTCAATGTAGTCCATGATTTCCTGTTGTTTCTCGGTGCTGTATTTCAGAGCTTCGGCCGTGATCTGGATAGATTGCGCCATAGAAGAGATATTGTTGGTCGCTTTCACCAAGGTTTGCTGCATGGGTTTTAGGATGAGTAGGTAGATAGCAGTCAAAGCGATAACAATGACAGCGATAACGGCTGCTAACGCAATGATGATCTTGGTCTGAATGTCATCCAACAGCATTTGACTGGTCTTTTTAAAGGCGAGTCGAGATTGGTCTAAGGCTTGTGGGAGTTGATTGAGTGATGTCTTGGTAGAGCTCGCAAGCTTGCTGATGCTTTCAACGGTTTGGTTCAGAGCTTGTTGTTGGTCTTCACTAAGGTTGGGGTTGTTGACGATCGCCTGCAAAGATTGCGATATCACCTCAAGAGACTCACTCGCATCTTGAGCGTATTTTTCCATACCATCTAAGTCTAAGGTCATATCAACATTGATCAGTGGGGCTTGTTCTTGTTCTGCTTCAGAGGCGAACCCTGTCAATGAGACCAGCATGAGTGCAATGATGGCCAACGGTGTTTTCCACATGAGTATTCCTTTCTCATTGTTCTGTTTATTTAGATGTGTCTTTTAGTATGGTTCACTTCTCTCGTTTTTAACTGATTAATCTTGTCTTTAATTCTCAAGACTTAGGTTTAACTCACTAATTTTTGGGCAAAAAAATACCCGACCTATATAAGGAAGGGTATTAATAAGGCTAAATCACTTGCTGTAAGTGCTTTAACTTCTAATTATAGATAAAGCTATAGATAGAAGAACTACTCTGAGTCGTTGTGCTCTTCGTCCGCTAGCTCATCAATGATTTGATCAGCAAACACTGGGGCAAACCACTCATCCATCTTGGCACGCAGTTGATCAACGCCGATACCCTTCATTGAAGAGAAGACATCAACCGCAACATCACCACCGAAAGATTTCGCATC
Source organism: Vibrio sp. 10N.247.310.17 (assembly GCF_041466605.1). Classification (NCBI taxonomy): domain Bacteria; kingdom Pseudomonadati; phylum Pseudomonadota; class Gammaproteobacteria; order Vibrionales; family Vibrionaceae; genus Vibrio; species Vibrio sp. 10N.247.310.17. Next base: position 16,133 of record NZ_JBFSTC010000046.1, read on the forward strand.
ATTACGGATTTTCAGTAGCTGTGCTTTACGCGCACCACTTTTTAGTTTGTCTGCTTTTGTTAACAAAACTTGTACTGGGATACGGCTATCGATAGCCCAGTAGATCATTTGTTGGTCAAGGTCTTTCATTGGGTGACGGATATCCATCAATACCACTAAACCTTTCAGGCTTTCACGTCGTTGTAGGTATTCGCCTAGCGACTTCTGCCATTTTTTCTTCATCTCAAGCGGGACTTGAGCAAAGCCATATCCTGGTAAATCGACGAGATGACAACCGTCCGTTACCTTAAATAGGTTAATTAGCTGAGTTCGACCGGGTGTTTTACTGGTTTTCGCCAAGCCTTTTTGGTTTGTAACGCGATTTAGCGCGCTAGATTTACCAGCATTGGAGCGTCCTGCAAACGCAATTTCGATCCCTTCGTCTTCTGGTAAATGACGAATATCAGGTGCACTGGTAATGAAATGCGTGTTTTGATAATGAATTTTTACGCTCACTGTTAACTCCATCTCGACTTTGTGTAGTCGATTGATTACTTTTTTGTGAATTTGTGTAAAATAACCGTGCTCGGCATAAGGTCGCCTATTGTACCATGAGTGGCAACATAGAGTGGTACTGGAAGCTTGATAATTATAATGGAATGTCATGAAGAAATTAGCGCTAATTTTGAGTCTTTTAGCCAGCTGCTCAGTATGGGCTCAAGGTAGTATTGAAGCTGGTAAAGCCAAATCACAAACATGTGTTGCCTGCCACGGTGCTGACGGCAACAGTCTGATCACTCAGTATCCTAAGCTGGCTGGTCAACATGAGAAGTATCTAGAGAAGCAGTTAAAAGAGCTTAAGCTAGGTATGACGAGTGGTGGTAAACAAGGTCGTTACGAGCCTGTAATGGGTGCAATGGCGATGCCTTTATCTGAAGAAGATATGGCTGACCTAGCGGCATACTACGCATCTCTCCCTATCTCTAGTAACTCTACTCCTGAAAATGTAGTAGATGAAGGTAAGGTTCTTTACACTGCGGGTAACGCAGAACGCGGCGTAACGGCTTGTATTGCTTGTCACGGCCCTCGTGGTAATGGTACCGAACTTTCTGGTTTCCCTAAGATTTCAGGTCAGCACGCAGATTACATCAAGGCTCAACTTGAGAAATTCCGCGATGGTAACCGTAATAACGACATGAATGCGATGATGCGTGATGTAGCTAAAAAGTTAACAGACGCAGATATTGATACCTTATCGAAGTACGTTGGTGGTTTACACTAATATGTCGGTTTCTTGCTCTTAGCCAGAGTAATGAAATGTACGTTCGAGCGAGATTGAAGAGACGCCCCGATCAGTAATGGTTGGGGCGTTTTCTTTTGTATTGATTTTATATATCTGGTTTGTGTTAATGCCTAATTTATCAATGCGTGTTCGAATTGTGTACAAAAGTGTGAGCTCGCACTCTTGTAGTCTTTTTGTAAAAAGGTAAAGTAGCCGCCATCAGCTAGGAGCTGACTTAGATACGGATGGTCATCTAGTCTAACGGTATAGACAGAAACGGATCAGGCTAGGACAGCCCAGCAACAAGGTGTTAGAAAAGGATAGCCAAAACTCATCAGGACGATGAACAACAAACAAATTTGGCATGGAAAGCACCAATAACAAATGGAGATTTGTGTACCAAGTTGAGTATGCAAATTTTGGCCGATATAGGCAGATTTAGAGAGCGATAGGTTTTCCTATCGCTTTTTTTATTGATTTGATGAAAAAACACCCAATACCTCTCCACTATAAACTTAGTTTCTGGTATGTTTCGCATCCCTGTTTAAGGATGTGCTATGTATACTTGTCCCTTATGCCATCACCAAGGCGTGAATCACTATTTTGAAGACAAACGCAGAGCCTATCTGCAGTGTCAGCAATGTGAACTGGTATTTGTTAAACCTGAACAAAGGTTAGAAGCAAAAGAAGAGAAAGCACACTATGATCTCCATGAGAACGATCCTAGTGATGCAGGCTATCGCCGTTTTCTATCTCGCATCGCGGATCCACTAACAGACAAAATTTCATCTAACTCACACGGGTTGGATTTTGGTTGTGGCCCAGGCCCTACGCTATCTATTATGTTAGAAGAAGCCGGACACACCATGGAGTTGTACGATATCTATTACCACCCAGAAGCTTCTGTGTTGGAAAAAACGTATGACTTTATGACTGCCACGGAGGTGATAGAGCATCTTTATCACCCAGACAAAGTGTGGCAGCAATGGTTGAATTTAGTTAAACCCAAGGGCTGGATTGGTCTTATGACTAAACTAGTAATAGACGTAGACGCGTTTGCTGGTTGGCACTACAAGAATGACCCGACACATGTCGTCTTCTTTAGTCGTCAAACATTCCAGTTTTTGGCAGAGCGGGATAAGCTCGAACTAGAATTTTTTGGAAATGATGTAATTTTACTGAGGAAAGTGCAGTAATGGGTCGTAGTAAGAAATCAAGAAAACCGGGAGCACTTGGCGCTCCGGAACCTATGGTTACTCGTAACCGTAGTGAATCTGATGTTGAAGGTCGTGAACGTAAGCGTGTTAAAAAGCGTAAAGGCCTTAAGTCTGGCAGCCGTCACTCAGATGGTAGCGAAGCAAAACAGCGTAAAGCTGCACTAGCTCGCGACCCTCGTTTAGGCAGCAAGAAAAAAATCCCGCTGATTGTTGAACCAGCGAAGAAGTCGACGAAACAAGAGCGCAAGCTATCTAACGAACAAGAGTTAGAGATGCTTGAGAATGATGCTCAACTGAACACATTGCTAGATCGTATCGAAAATGGTGAAAACCTAGGTGCTGGTCTGCAGAAGTTTGTTGATGAGAAACTTGATCGTATCGAACACCTAATGGGCCGCTTAGGTCTGCTAGAGCCAGAAGACGATGAAGAAGAGATCTTCGAAGAAGCACCGGTTGCCTCTAAGAAGAAAGCAAGCTCTGACGAAGACTTGCTATCTCAATTCGAAGATTTCGACTTAGACAGCTTTAAAGGTTAATAGCCAATGAACGTAACCTTATTAGCAATTGCTGGTGGAATTATCATTCTCGGCTTGGGCTCTTACGCAGGTTACCTTCTACTTCAAGTGAAGAAGCAGACGGAGTTGCAAAAGCAGCATCAAGCACTTGCCATTGAAAAACGTAACGCGACGATTTACGACAACGTAAATACTTTGTGCTTAGCGGGTATTCAAGGCCAGTGTGACTTACCTGAGATCAGTATCCGAGTGTGTATCATTATGGATAACGTTCAGGGTGATGAGCGTGTCGATTTTGATTCTGAGTATCCTGCTCTTTCTGAGCTGTACCATATCGTAAAAGATATGGCTCGCGGAGACGGAAGGCAGGAACTGACGAAGAAAGATCGCATGCAGCAGAATCTCACGCGCCATAAGGCAGAGACTCGCTTGAATGATGCGGTCATCGAAGATTTGAAAAGGTTGCAGGAGAAGGTTAAGCCTCTCAACAACCAAATCAACATTCAGATGATCTAGTCACTAAGACTATTTAATATAGAGGCTTGTTGAACACTCCATTTTTAAGACGTGCTGCTTTTAATACCTATGCCTTTAAGACGCTTTGTCTTAAAGGCATATTGTTTTTAAGTCGCCTTGCTTTTTAATAGACAATGTTAAATGGGCTTTCTTACCTTTTGCGTCTCGTTAATCCCGACGCTTTGTTAGTGATCAAGCTAGCAGTTCTGAGTTTTTGTCTGAAAAATTGATTTTGTCTTGGAACGACCTTACTGGTCGTGTGGCAAAATAACCCGTCTATATTTTAATGTATGTAAAATGATTTGAGAGACCTTAGGTTCTCGCGGATCTAAATTGGAAGTACCGCTATGTCGAGCAAGCCAGTAACAACGAATCAGCAAATCGTTTGGGATCAAGAAATCTTAAACAAGTACAACTATTCGGGACCTCGTTACACCTCATACCCAACTGCGTTGGAGTTTCATGAAGCGTTTACTGTCGCTGATTACGACATGGCGTGTACTCAATATCCTGATCGTCCACTCTCTCTTTACGTGCATATCCCATTTTGTCACAAGCTTTGTTACTACTGTGGTTGTAATAAAGTCATTACTCGTCACTCGCATAAAGCGGATGAGTACTTGGATGTGATTGAACATGAAATCCGCCAGCGCGCCTCTTTATTGAATGGCCGTAAAGTGACTCAACTGCACTTCGGTGGTGGTACACCAACGTTCTTGACCAAAACACAAATCACTCGTTTGATGGGCATTTTGCGTGAAGAGTTTAACTTTACCTCTGACGCTGAAATCAGTATTGAAGTTGACCCGCGTGAGATTGAGCTAGACGTACTTGACCACCTTCGAAATGAAGGCTTCAACCGTCTGAGCATTGGCGTGCAAGACTTTAATAAAGAAGTACAGAAGCTGGTTAACCGTGAGCAAGATGAAGAGTTCATTATTGCAATGGTTCAACGTGCGACAGAGCTAGGCTTCCGTTCAACTAACCTGGATTTGATCTACGGCCTACCAAAGCAGACTCAAGCTTTGTTCGCTGAAACATTGAAGCAAGTGTTAGAAATGAAGCCGGGCCGTTTATCTGTATTTAACTACGCACACATGCCGCAACTGTTTGCTGCGCAGCGTAAGATAAAAGATGAAGACCTACCTGAAGCGAAAGAGAAGATGGCTATCTTACAAGATACTATCGAGACGCTAACCGGTGCGGGTTATCAGTTCATTGGTATGGATCACTTCGCACTACCTGAAGATGAGCTAGCCGTAGCACAACGTGAAGGTATTCTGCATCGTAACTTCCAAGGTTACACTACTCAAGGTGAAGCTGACCTAATTGGCTTCGGTGTTTCTGCGATTTCTATGGTTGGTGATGCTTACGCACAAAACCAAAAAGAGCTGAAGAAGTACTACGCTCAGGTGAATGACCTGCGTCATGCACTTTGGAAAGGTGTAGCTCTAGACAGTGACGACCTTCTACGTCGAGAAGTGATCAAGCAGCTGATTTGTAACTTCAAGCTTGATAAAACAATGATCGAATCTGAGTTCTCGGTTAACTTTAATCGCTACTTCAAAGAAGACTTAGAGCTTCTACAAACCTTTATCAACGATGAGTTGGTTGAAGTCGATGACAAAGAAATCCGCGTAACTTTGCGTGGCCGTTTGCTGATCCGTAACATCTGTATGTGTTTTGATAAATACCTACGTGCCAAGGCTCGCCAACAGCAATTCTCTCGCGTCATCTAATAACTCGATAGAGAATAGAAACATAAAAAATGCCAGCATCATGCTGGCATTTTTGTATCTGACTCATTCGGTTTCTGCCTGATTTAGGTGAGGCTCTCTTTGGTGCCCTGTTTAGCCTCTGCGTTTTGTTCGACTTTGTTATTCGTTTTAAACTTGGCATTTAGCTTACTGCCGAGGTCGGTAGGCCATTGGTCAAACGGAACTGGACGGCTGTATAAGAAACCTTGAGCTAATGGGCATTGAAGCTGCTTGAGTAGTTCAGCTTGTTGTTGTGTTTCAACGCCTTCTGCCACCAAACTCACTTTGAAACCCTTGGTAATGTTGACGATGGCCGCGACGATGGAGCTGTCTAGGTTCTCTTTTTCCAATTTACTGACGAAGCTGCGATCGATCTTTAAGCAATCAAATGGCAGTTTGTGTAAGTAAGCCAGTGACGAATAGCCGGTACCAAAGTCATCAATTGCAATCGAGATGCCTAGTGCTTTTAGCGTCAGCATATTATCGATGATGGTTTGGTCATTGTCGACGATGCGTGATTCAGTGATCTCTAGCGTCAGGTTTTGGGCTGGTAATTTGGTGTCACGCAGCGTGGTTTTAACCAATTCAATGAATCCGCTTTCACTCAGTTGGTCGACAGATAAGTTAACGTGAATAGAGAAGTCTTTATTCCATTTTCCAGATTCAATCGCAATTGCGGCATCTCGACATGACTTGTGCAAAATCTGCTTACCAATGTCGTAGATCAATCCTGTTTCTTCTGCTAAAGGAATGAACTCCAAAGGTGAGATTATACCCTCGTCCGTTACCCAACGAGCCAAAGCCTCGGCACCTATGGTAGCTCCGGATTCCAGGTCGATTATAGGCTGATAGAAGGGCTCGAACTGCTGAAGCTCAATTGCCTTGTTAAGACGTGCCAGCATCTTGGTACGATATCTCGATGCTTTGCCCATTTCTGGGTTGTAAATACTGACACTGGTTTTGTCTTGCTTTGCGTTGCTCAAGGCTATACTGCTGTTGCGTAGCAGCAGTGTAATGTCGTTGACGTTCGAGACATTCACTACACCCATTGATACTTTGATCACCACGCTTTCTGATTCCATGGCAAATGGGGAGGTAAAGATTCGAAGCAAGCGGCTCGTCAGTAGCTGGACGTCATCTATTTGATTGATGTTAGGAGCGTAAATCGCAAATTCATCCCCGCCAGTTCGAGCTAACAGGAAGTTCGATGGCAGCGTACCTCTTAAACGAGCAGCCGCAATGATAAGCAGTTGGTCACCATTGTAATGGCCGAGGCTATCATTAATATCTCGAAAGCGGTCAATACCAATTAAGTAAAGTGTACCTTTTTCGTTTTCAGGGTTTTTCTTGGCTGTATCAATAAAGCCTTCACGACTATACAGTTTAGTTAATGAGTCATAGGTAAGTTGAGCCTGTAACGCCTGAAAAGAAGCCTTCAAATTGTTGGTCATTTCATTAAATGACGCAGTTAACATGCTAATTTCATAGATATTGCCCGTTTTTGGCATGCTCGTATCCCAGTCACCTTTGGCGAGGCGCTTTGCTGCCCCTGCAGTTGAAGTGATGGGTTGAGTTACGCGATTAAAGGCAATTAATCCAGCGATAATACCAATGCAACTGAGCGTTAGACCGAGTAACCAACTGTTTCTTTGGTTTTTTGGTAACTCACCAAGTAGGCTACTTTCTGGGATCGACATACCAATAATCCAAGTGATGCCGTACTCATCTTCATAAGGGGTAAGTTGATTGAAATATCGTTCGTTATCTAAATTAAAACTAAAGCGCTGCACATTTAAATCATCGATTAGATGAAACTTATCTACATAACGGGCACTTTCACGTATTACCGCGTTAGCACTCTCTGTTGCTAACAAGCGCTGGCCTTTGTTTGTTTGTCCTGTTCCCCAAGAGACCACGCTGCCTCCGCCCGAATGAGCGACTAAGCGCTGTTGCTTATCAATAATATAAACAGAGGCATCCGTTTTATCTTTGAGATCCTTGAGAAAAGCATTAAAAGTGTTGATCTTAATATCGCTGGCGAGGACACCTTTGAGCTCGTTATCACTATAGATAGGAGCAAGAGCCGATAAAGTGATCTCTTGTCGTTCATCTGCATTGGCATAAATTGATGACCATACAGCCTTGTTCTGTGTCACTACTGGAGTGTACCAAGGGCGAACTCTTGGGTCGTAAGCTGAAATCACGGTTCGAATGTCTTCGCTAATCGTGTGGCCACGATAAATGACCAGCTGGCCTTGGGTTCGGTCATCTCGGGCCATCAAAGTGTAGCCGTTGTTAACTTCTTTTCGAAAACCGACGTAGCTACCGTCTGCAGAGCCAAAACTAATCACATCTAGTTGGGGAACAGCTTGGAAATGACGAGAAAATTTATAAAGGATGTAGTCTTGAACCTGACTAAGATCTCCCTCTTTATAAAGGTTGTGATAACCGATGTTATGACTTAGTGAAAGGTTAGCGTGAAATGGCTTTTCTAAAAAATCGGCAAGGCTTTGATGAACGTTATCAGTGAGTGATGTTAGTTGGCGCGCACTAATATCACTCACCATCTCCTTGTAGCTTTGCTTTTGAGTGAAAATCATTACGCCCATAGTGAAGAGAAATATCATCACGAATGGCAGAACCACTGCGGTTCTCAAGGTAATTTGTGTTTTCAAAGACATCTTTAGCTACAGTTTGGATAGATAGTGTACTGTAATTGTACCGATACTATTCAAAGCAAGCGACACTTTTTTAGCTTTAAAAAATATGTATGTAGAGGCATATAAAGATCAGTACAACTCTTTGAGTTTACGAGTAAGGGTATTTCTTCCCCATCCTAAAACTTTCGCTGCATCTTGTTTATGGCCATTAGTATGGTTGAGTGCGGCCTCTAATAATATACGTTCAAACTCGGGTAGAGCATAAGTCAGCAGCTCTTTTTCGCCGGAATCAAGCGCACTCTTGGCCCAATTAGCCAGCAGTTGTTGCCAATTACCATCAGTACCTTCGCTGATCACAACCTTCTCTTCCAACAACTCAGGTGGTAGATCCGAAGGGAGTATTTCGCTGCCGCTCGCCATTACAGTTAGCCAACGACAAATGTTCTCAAGCTGACGTACGTTACCCGGCCAATTGAGCTGATTGAGCTTCAGAATGGTCTCTGGGTGTAGTGTCTTCACTTCTACGCCAAGCTCTTCAGCGGCTGATGCTAGGAAGTGGTGAGTCAGCTTTTCAATGTCCTGTTTACGTTCGCGCAGTGCCGGAATATGGATTCGGATAACGTTGAGTCGATGGAAAAGGTCTTCACGGAAACCACCGTCATGTACTAAGCGCTCAAGATCTTGGTGGGTTGCGGCAACGATACGAACATCGACCTTAACCGCAGAATGTCCACCTACGCGATAAAACTGGCCATCAGACAGCACGCGCAGTAGTCGAGTCTGAATATCGAGTGGCATATCACCGATCTCATCCAAAAACAGCGTTCCGCCGTTGGCTTGTTCAAAACGCCCTTGGCGAACACTGTTGGCTCCGGTAAACGCGCCTTTCTCATGGCCAAACAGCTCTGATTCAATGAGATCTTTGGGAATGGCTGCCATGTTCAGGGCGATAAAGGGTTTTTTCGCTCTTGGGCTGTGACGATGTAAGGCGTGTGCGACTAGTTCTTTACCTGTACCTGATTCACCATTGATTAGCACGGAAATGGATGACCGAGACAAACGACCAATGGCGCGGAAGACTTCCTGCATCGCAGGCGCTTCGCCAATGATTTCTGGCGCGTTGGTGTCTTCGGCTACTTCGCTGGCTTGTTCTCGCTTTTGCTCTTGGCTGTGGGCGATTGCTCGCTCTACTAAAGTCAGTGTCTCATCGATATCAAACGGCTTAGGCAGATACTCAAAAGCGCCTTTTTGATAGGCATTGACCGCCGCATCAAGGTCTGAGTGCGCGGTCATAATGATCACTGGCAGGTCGGGAGAGCGTAGATGAACCTGATGCAAAAGCTCAATACCGTCAATGCCGGGCATGCGAATATCAGATACCAATACATCTGGCGTCTCGCGCTCAAGAGCAAGTAATACGCTCTCTGCATCAGCAAATGTTTCACACTTTATATCCGCAGATGAAAGTGTTTTCTCTACTACCCAGCGGATAGAGCTGTCGTCATCGACGACCCAAACGTATCCCTTACTCATAATTCAATTCCTTTGCAGCCAAATCTATTGTGATAATCATTGTTGTTTTTATTGTTCGGTATTCAGTGTTGCCAATGAAACGTTGTTTCCAGTGGGAGACACAGCTTTGCTTATATCGGCAAATAAATCGTGAATGTGGTGTTGCCCGGCCAGCTTTCAACATCAATTTTCCCATTGTGTTGATCGATCAGGTTTTGAGATATCGATAGCCCTAGCCCTGTGCCTCCTTCTCGTCCGCTGACCATTGGGTAAAACAGGGTGTCTTTCAATTCATCGGGGATACCCGGGCCGTTGTCGCAGATCTCAATGCGAGCGGCGAGTTTGTGTCGCTGACCATGAATGTTTGCTTGATGCACCGTTCTGGTGCGAATGGTGATTTTTCCGGATTCTTGAGTCTTCAGAATCTGAGCTGCGTTGCTCACTATATTGAGCATGGCTTGTTCTACCTGTGCTGAATCCATCAAGATATCCGGTAGGCTCGGGTCGTAGTCTCGTTCGATGACGAGTGTTGAACCTGATTCTAGCTCGATGAGTTGCCTTACTTTTTCAAGTATTTGGTGAAGGTTCTCTTCCGATTTGGTCCCCGGTTTCTGTGGGCCAAGCAGGCGATCGACCAAAGCTCTCAGGCGGTCGGCTTGCTCAATAATGATCTGCGTATATTCATTAAGGGACTGATCAGGGAGCATTTTACCAAGTAGCTGCGCGGCTCCTCTTAATCCGCCCAATGGATTCTTAATCTCATGGGCCAATCCGCGCACCAATAGTTTAGCCGCTTGTTGTTGTGCGTGTTGGTTGAGCTCTTGGCTGAGGCGTCTTTGTTGGTCTATCTTGCGCATCTCAACCAATAACAGCGTTTCTCGCTGCCAAGAGATTGGGCTCACCGTTACCTCAAGCATTAGTGGGCGGTTATCAACCACAAAGGTAACGTCACTGTCGGTAATGCTCTGGCCACTTTGTAGCGGTTGAGTCAACAGCGCTAAATCCAGTGAGGCGTGCTGGATAAGTTGGCTCAGAGGGTGATCAACGATACGTCGTGCACTTTGCGAAAAGAGTTGTTCAGCCGCCGGGTTGGCGTATCGGACATACAGTTGCTCATCGAGCATCAATGTTGAGGTCACCATATTGTCAAGAATGGCGCTGGAAAGATGATGTGTATCTATGCTGTCGCTTTTGGCTGATCGATTCACTATTTCGTCCTTGAACTGGTGTTTTTCTCACTGCACCAAATTGGTGCGAAGCTAAGTTCAAGTATGGCGCATATCAACCAGAAGCTAAAGATAATTCATTAGAGTCGCTGAAAGCTGCTTCGATCAGGTGAAAAGTAGAGGTAATTTGGCCTCTTTTAACACATTGGCTTACTTGAGCGTCGCTCGATGTAAATACACGGTGACTGGACTAGTAGATGCAATAAGCTTGCCGCTTCTATGTGCTTGAATTGCAATGGTGTGAGTGCCTCGTTCGATACCTTTCAATTCCCAATTAGGTTGGGTTTGTGGAGCGCCATAACGACGACCATCGAGCATCAATTGCAACTGCTCTCCAATACCAAGCTTGCGGTTGAGTTCTATTTTTATTGGGATTAAGCCACGGTTGCTGCGGATGGTTTGATCATGAACTGGAGTCAGCATGCTGAGGGCTAACTGAGCGGGTACCTCTCGTTTCGTGTTATCTGTTTTTTCCTGAGCTTGAGCTTGAGCTGGTGTTGCCGTTTTAGTTGTAGAGGGATCTGCAGCGTCAACAGGCGTTGAGGCCTCAAATTTAGGGGCTGGCGCGGAAGCTTGTACGTCAGGTAGGCGAAGAGCCTCCGCACCTTGATCGGTAGGGGTATCACTAAAGTGAAGCACGCCATCCTCATCTTCCCAGGTGTACACCGTTTGAGCAGAGCACGAGAATGCGACTGTTAATCCGATTAGGAACAGTATGTTTTTCATATCGTTAGCCTCTTTCCACCGTTAGGTGTTTTCACGTTTGACGTTAGTTTTGTTATTGATTTTATTGTATTTATAGCAACAGCCTCTGAGGGCTTTTGTTTAAGATATGGTACGAGGAAGTTGGGGGAGGGAGAATAGAAAAAAGGCCCGCCTGCGAGGCGAGCCTAATATTTTTTAGTGCTTCTTACATGTTGCAATAGCTTTTACTGCAGTACGAATTACATGCTAACCGACGGAGGATTAAACTGAGTAGTACAGTTCAAACTCAAGTGGGTGTGTAGCCATGTTCACGCGCTGTACGTCGTCAGATTTCAGTGTGATGTAAGAATCGATGAAGTCGTCAGAGAATACGCCACCAGCCGTTAGGAACTCACGGTCTTCGTTAAGTGCTGCTAGAGCACCTTGTAGAGATTCTGCAACTGTTGGGATTTCAGCTGCTTCTTCTGCAGGAAGGTCGTATAGATCTTTATCCATAGCTTCGCCAGGGTGGATCTTGTTCTTAATACCGTCAAGGCCAGCCATAAGCATTGCTGAGTAGCATAGGTATGGGTTAGCTGCTGGGTCACCAAAACGTAGCTCGATACGACGTGCTTTCGGGCTTGGTACTACTGGGATACGGATAGAAGCAGAACGGTTACGTGCTGAGTAAGCAAGCATTACAGGTGCTTCGAAACCAGGTACAAGACGCTTGTATGAGTTCGTTGATGGGTTAGCAAATGCGTTGATTGCGCGAGCGTGCTTGATTACACCACCGATGTAGTAAAGAGCCATTTCAGATAGGCCGCCGTACTTATCACCAGCAAACAAGTTTTGTCCATCTTTGTTCAATGACATGTGAACGTGCATGCCAGAACCGTTGTCACCAACTAGTGGCTTAGGCATGAATGTCGCTGTTTTGCCAAATGCGTGCGCAACGTTGTGTACAACGTACTTGTAGATTTGAGTCTCATCCGCTTTTGTTGTTAGCGTGTTGAAGCGAGTTGCGATTTCGTTTTGACCCGCAGTTGCAACTTCGTGGTGGTGAGCTTCAACAACTAGGCCCATCTCTTCCATTACTAGACACATTGCTGAACGGATATCTTGAGATGAATCGACAGGAGCTACTGGGAAGTAACCGCCTTTAACGCCAGGACGGTGACCTTTGTTACCGCCTTCGATGTCAGAACCTGTGTTCCAAGCTGCTTCTACATCATCAATCTTGAAGAAAGAACCAGACATGTCGTTTGAGAACTTAACGTCATCGAATAGGAAGAATTCTGGCTCTGGACCCACTAGAACTGTGTCTGCGATACCCGTAGAACGTAGGTATTCTTCAGAACGTTTAGCGATAGAGCGTGGGTCACGGTCGTAGCCTTGCATTGTTGCAGGCTCAAGGATGTCACAACGGATGTTTAGCGTTGCATCTTCTGTGAATGGGTCCAGTACAGCAGAAGCTGCGTCTGGCATCATTACCATGTCAGATTCATTAATGCCTTTCCAGCCAGCTACTGAAGAGCCGTCAAACATTTTGCCTTCTTCGAAGAAGTCTGCATCAACTTGGTGAGAAGGAATAGAGATGTGCTGCTCTTTACCTTTTGTATCAGTAAAACGTAAGTCGATAAATTTAACTTCGTTCTCTTGGATCAGGGATAGTACATTTTCTACTGACATCTTGGATAACCTCCAGTGTTATTAATTCGGTATTAGCTCGATTCGGTTGAAACCAGCATTGATTAATGTCTATACGTGCATTAATCGATGCTGATTTATCTATAGCCAAAAACGTGCCAAAAAAATTATTCCATTAATTTCAATGATTTACTTGTTTTCTTGATTTGCGAACTCTGACTTTTGCACCAAAATGATCTTTGGTTGCACTGTATTGGTGCAACCATTTATCTGTGCACCAATATGAGACATAAGCGAACACCATTCAGCAATGAATTGCCTAAGTTGTCAATCCACTTTTGTTATTTTACCTGAGATTTGGTTGCCCACTTCGCGGGTGATACTTTTCGATAACCCTACGAATTAGTCGACTAGACACTGTACGGAACCAAAGTTAAGCGGATATGAATCGCTAATAAAGAAAAAAGCCTTGGTTCAGATCACATATTTCTGGGTTTTTGTCTAGAATCTGGTATATTATTGACCGTTTTTTAAATCAAGCTAGCGGTTATTATCCAAACTTTTGAGATAAGTGACGGCTACTTTTATGAGTGAATCGAGAATCCATGTCTACTCCACAGATTGATAAGTTAAGAAATATCGCGATCATCGCGCACGTTGACCACGGTAAAACGACTTTGGTTGATAAACTACTACAACAGTCAGGCACTCTTGAGTCTCGTGGTGAAGCTGAAGAGCGTGTCATGGATTCGAATGACATCGAAAAAGAGCGTGGCATTACAATCCTTGCTAAGAACACAGCAATCAACTGGAATGATTACCGCATCAACATCGTAGATACTCCGGGACACGCGGACTTCGGTGGTGAAGTTGAGCGTATCATGTCTATGGTTGATTCTGTTCTGCTTATCGTTGACGCAGTTGATGGCCCAATGCCTCAAACTCGTTTCGTAACGCAAAAAGCATTCGCACACGGTCTTAAGCCAATCGTTGTAATCAACAAGATTGACCGCCCAGGCGCTCGTCCTGATTGGGTTATGGATCAAGTATTCGACCTTTTCGACAACCTAGGTGCTACAGATGAGCAACTAGACTTCACCGTTGTTTACGCTTCAGCGCTAAACGGTTGGGCAACAATGACTGAAGGCGAAACTGGCGAGAACATGGAACCATTGTTCCAAGCTGTTGTTGATACAGTAGAAGCACCAGCAGTTGACCTTGACGGTCCACTACAAATGCAAATTTCGCAACTTGATTACAGCTCTTACGTAGGTGTTATCGGTGTTGCTCGTGTTACTCGTGGTTCTGTTAAGCCAAACCAACAAGTAACTATCGTGAATGCTGAAGGCAAAAAACGTAACGGTAAAGTAGGTACTGTACTTGGTTACCTAGGTCTTGAGCGTCACGAAGTAGAACAAGCTAACGCTGGCGACATCATTGCAATCACAGGTCTTGGTGAGCTGAAAATTTCAGACACTATCTGTGACGTAAACACTGTTGAAGCAATGGAACCTCTATCTGTTGATGAACCAACAGTAACAATGACGTTCCAAGTAAACACTTCTCCGTTCGCGGGTAAAGAAGGTAAGTTTGTAACTTCACGTAACATCCTTGAGCGTCTTGAAAAAGAATTGGTTCATAACGTTGCACTACGTGTTGAAGAAACTGAAAGTCCAGACCGTTTCCGCGTATCAGGCCGTGGTGAACTTCACCTTTCTATCCTGATCGAAAACATGCGTCGTGAAGGTTTCGAGCTAGCAGTATCTCGTCCAGAAGTAATCATCAAAGAAGAAGATGGTCAGAAAATGGAACCGTTCGAAACGGTTACTATCGATGTAGTTGAAGAGCACCAAGGTGCGATCATGGAAAGCATCGGTCTACGTAAGGGTGAGCTAACAGATATGGCACCAGATGGTAAAGGCCGTGTTCGCATGGACTTCATGATGCCTTCTCGTGGTCTTATCGGTTTCCAAACTGAATTCCTTACAATGACGTCTGGTTCTGGTCTTATTTACCACTCGTTCGATCACTACGGTCCTTACAAAGGCGGTATCATTGGTCAGCGTAACAACGGTGTTCTAATCTCGAACGCAACGGGTAAAGCTCTTACTTACGCTCTATTCTTCCTTCAAGCTCGTGGTCGTCTATTCACAGAGCACGCGGATGAAGTTTATGAAGGTCAAGTAATCGGTATTCACAACCGTTCAAACGACCTGACAGTAAACTGTCTAAAAGGTAAGCAACTAACGAACGTTCGTGCATCTGGTACTGATGAAGCACAAGTTCTTTCTCCACCGATCAAGCACACTCTAGAGCAAGCTCTTGAGTTTATCGATGAAGATGAACTAGTAGAAGTAACGCCACTTAACGTACGTATCCGTAAGAAACTTCTTACTGAAAACGAACGTAAGCGTGCAGCACGTCCAGCTAAGGCTTAATTGCCAGCTGACTAGCTTCTAGCTATTCAAGCAATACGTTTTAGAATAAATAAGAAAGCCCCGAGCAGCCTAGCTGCTCGGGGCTTTTGTTTTATGTGGTGTTGGAGTAGATACGGGTAAACGAGATGCGAGATACGAAAGGCGTTCAAGTATTCGTCATCTTCAAGAGGGAGGAACGACCGAGTTGGGGATCTAGCTTTTGGTACCTAAGTAACGCTCAACGAATTGAAGCCGCTCATCGACCGACATAAATGGCACCTCGACAACCTTATACCCAAGCTCTTGGTAGACTGTTACTAAAGCGTGGTGAATCTCTAACGCTTCCTCAAACGGATAAGGTCTCACATCATCTTGTACATAAATTGAAGCATCAGGCCGACAGAACAAGACTTGTGAGTGGTAGCCTTGGCTTGCTTCTCGGTAGTTCTCATCAACCTCAAGATTAGCCTGAGACAAGTAACCACAGATATCTGGAATGGCGCGATCAAGAAAAGCAATTTGGTGCTGCTTCGCTTGCTCTTTTTGCTCGCTCATCACGTCTAAACACAAGCGAGCAAAGCCCGGTAGGTCTAACCAAGGTAAGATACCGTTCTCAAGTTGGCTCTGTTGTTCTATCAATTGGCGAGAGGATTCTGCGAAGGTTGGGTAACCTATGTCACCCAAGGCATTAATCAGAGTTGTTTTTCCGGCTCCGGGGCCGCCAGTAATAATGATAGGCTGCATACTGTTGTTTCTCTGTAGTGCTACTTCTGGTTCAGTTGAGCCAAGAACTTATCCGATTCTGCTATCGCCGCATTCATCTGTTCTATCGCGTAGGCGATGTCTTTTTCTAAGCTCATAAACTCTCCCTGCAATGAACCAACGGCACTCGCATTGAGGTTGTGTTTGAGATAAAGCGTGTTGTCGCGAAGAGTGTTGAGTACCGGATCCATTTTCTTCTCAGCCCGTTTCATCGCTGACAGCATGGTCTGGTAAGATGATTTGGTTTCACGCAGCTTTTTCTCACTTGAACGACGCAGTGAATCGCTGGTGTAAAGGTCCAACTCTCCCTGCCACTCTGCAAATAGCGCATCCGACACATCTTCAATCGCAGCAATGCGGTCACTGACATTTTGTGCGGCTTTTTCACTGTCTTGGTATTTATCATTAATCTTGTTGTACATGTCTTCAAGGTCGCCGCCACTAAAATTAGTTAGGCTACTCAAAGCTTCAAGTGCGCTAGTAAACTCTTCCTGAGCGTCCTGTTGCGACTCTTTAGCGTCTTCCACTCTATCAACCATAATGTCACGCTTGTGGTAACCCACTTGCTCCATGGCGGAGTAATAAGCTGATTGGCATCCAGTAAGAGTAAAAATAGAGAGGACTATAACTATTAAATAAGGCATCCTAGTTTCCTATAGTTAAATAATATCAATCGTAGTAAATAACTGCTCAACCTAGCTTGTTAAAATGCTCGATAACGGCGTTAGAGTTTTTGATTGTAGAATAACTACTTATCACAAAACTCTGCCTTGTTCTCAAGCCTTTTTCCTACGCTATTTTTGAACATTTACTTACTGTGATTAATATAACGGAATATTAATTAGGACTATGAACGAGTTACCAGGGAGTTACAAGTTGAAGATAAAAAAGGCAGCTACAGGAAGCATCCAGTTTTCCCGCTATCTTCTTACGCGGATGACGCACGATAGAGTTAATGTGAATGCAGGGTACTTGGCGTACATTACTTTGCTCTCGATCGTACCGATGTTGACGGTTTTGCTCTCTATTTTGTCGTCATTTTCAGTTTTTGCTGATGTTGGTTTAGTGATTCAAAACTTCGTTATTACCAACTTTGTTCCCGCTTCCGGGGATGCGGTGCATGGTGCTTTACTGGAGTTTGTTGCTAATACCGGCAAGATGACGGCGGTGGGCAGTGTGTTCTTATTCATTGCCGCTCTGATGCTGATCTCCAATATTGATAAAAACCTAAACTACATCTGGCGAGTAACGGAAAAGCGACGTGCTGTGTTGTCTTTTTCGATGTATTGGATGGTGCTAACACTTGGGCCTATTTTGATCGGAGCGAGCATTGCTGCAACCTCGTATGTGACATCATTAAACTTGTTACAAAACGAAGTCGTGTCGAGTGCTTTTAATACCGTGATTCGCAAGCTCCCTTTGATTACCTCATTCTTTGCGTTTTTCGGTCTGTATCTGTTGGTTCCCAACAAAAAGATTCACTTTTCTCATGCGGCAGCTGGCTCTCTAGTGGCGGCTCTGTTGTTCGAACTCAGCAAGAAAGGCTTTGCAGCTTACATTACTCAGTTTCCGTCTTACCAGTTGATTTATGGCGCATTAGCGGCGATTCCCATTCTTTTTGTTTGGGTCTATTTGTGCTGGTTGATTGTGTTAGTGGGTGCTGAAGTGACGGCCGCGTTGGGCGAGCAGGAACAGTGGAGTGACTCTCAAGAAATGGTACACTCGTCGGATAAAGACAAAATTACAGAGCAAGGAAACAACAGTGATAGCACTGATCCAGAGAGTAAGTGAAGCTGCCGTCCGTGTTGATGGCGAAGTAGTGGGTGAGATTGAGCAAGGCTTATTAGTTCTGTTAGGTGTAGAAAAAGGTGATGACGAAGCCAAAGCCAAACGTTTGATGGAACGAGTGACCACTTATCGTGTCTTTGGAGATGAAGACGATAAAATGAACCTTAACGTGAAGCAGGTAGAAGGTAAGGTATTAGTGGTGTCTCAATTCACTTTGCCAGCTGACACCAAGAAAGGGACACGAGCTGGATTTTCTCGCGGTGCTCACCCAGAAGATGCAGAGCGTCTTTACAACTACTTCTCTGACCAATGTGAATCAGTGTTGCCAACGGAACGTGGCCGATTCGCAGCCGACATGAAAGTGTCTTTGGTTAATGATGGCCCAGTGACATTCTGGCTGCAGGTTTAGGCTTAAAGGAATAAGCATGTTTAAACTCATAACCCCGACCACCGAAAATCAACTGAACAAGTATTACCATTTTCGTTGGCAAATGCTCCGTGAACCTTGGCGAATGCCGGTCGGTTCAGAGCGCGATGAATATGACCCAATGAGTCACCATCGCATGATTGTTGATGGTCGAGGTCGCCCGATGGCGATTGGTCGTCTCTATATCACCCCAGATCTAGAGGGGCAGATTCGCTATATGGCGGTGAAGAACTCTCGCCAAAGCAAAGGCATGGGCTCACTTATCTTGGTTGCGCTAGAGTCACTGGCACGTCAAGAAGGTGCGAAGCGTTTGGTGTGTAATGCTCGTGAAGATGCGATCTCATTCTATGAGAAGAATGAGTTTGAGCGTCGTGGTGAGATTAACGACCAACGTGGGCCTGTGCGTCACCAACAGATGGTAAAACCTCTTGATCCAATGGCTGATGTACTGCGCAAACCAGAATGGTGTAATGAGCTTCAGCAGCGCTGGGAGCATCAGATCCCGATCAGTGACAAGATGGGCATCAAGATTAACCAATACACGGGTTATCAGTTCGAGTGTAGTGCTCAGTTGAATCCAAACCTTAACCCTCATAACACCATGTTTGCTGGCTCAGCCTTTACCTTGGCGACCTTAACCGGTTGGGGTATGACTTGGTTACTAATGAAGGAGCGTGGGTTGACAGGTGATATCGTACTAGCAGATAGTAATATTCGTTACCGTCATCCAGTTGAGCAAAACCCAGTGGCATCCACGTCATTGGATGGGATCAGTGGCGATTTAGATCGCCTCGCGTCTGGAAGAAAAGCTCGTATCATCATTCACGTGACCATTAACAGTGGCGACGTGGAGGCGGTTGAGTTTACGGGAACCTATATGCTGATCCCTGACTACAAAAAGAGATTATCAACAGACTCCAACGTAAGCGTATAGCTGACAATGGCTAACAGATAAAGATACAGATAGAAGGCGCTACTCTTGTGGAGTGGCGCTTTTTTGTTGGCAGTCGTTAATCTCGGAATACTCAGCTTGGGTGAGCTTTCCTGATATTTGGTGGCATGGGTCGGATAGTGAAATAGAGAGAGTGTGTTGCTCGGTTTTTAGCAAGTCGAGCTCTCCAGAAATTTCGCCATTTAACGTTTGAATCCTTTGTTCGCTTTGCTCTGCTGCCGATGCACCAATAATGTGCACTGGTTCAAGTGTGAAGCGTCCACGGTCAAAATTCGCATTGAGCTCTGGGATTTCAAATACGTTATCAGTCGATGTTTCAGAAAGCTTATCATTAAAGGTCATCACACCTTGGCGAACGCTACCAGTGAGTTGACCTGTTGTGGAATAGCCGAGCATTAATGAATCGCCGTATAAACCCGCAGCTTGAAGTTCAAATTCGCCATAACCGGTTGCGTCGAGCGGTAGTTCAAGTTGCTGTAACATGGGTGCTATCGGTAATCCATCGGCAGAGATCTCTAAGCTCCATGGCTTACTGATTTTGTTGAAGTCGAGTGTTGCGTTGGCTTCAATATAGCCGTGCTTTAGTGGCATAAACAGGCGTGTCAGCGTCCATTTTCCTTGCTCGCTATTCATCTCAACCACTGGCTGTGCGCTAATAATGTTTTGATAGCTGGCATCATTCGCGCTGGCCATCAGCTTTCCTTGCCACAGACCTAGCTTTCTATCCTGTAAAAGTTGAACTTGATACCCCTCGATATGTAATCCTGAGACCTGCCAGTAAGGCTTTTGTGCAAGTTGGATAAGTTGGTTGCGTTCTATGTTAATTCGGCTAATTTCGACATTCTGGAGCTGCGTGAGCCAAGGTATCAAGCGAGTGGCGGGTAGAGGGCTATCTTGGCTTTCCGTAATCCACTTTATACCTTGCAGGTCGAGCTGTGCTAATAGAATGCTGTTAGGGGTTACTTTGCCATTAAGTTGAACAGTGCCCTGTAGGAATTGAGTATAGAAGTCTTCAATCAGAATCTGGTTCGGATCTAAATTGAGCTTGATACTTGGCTCTATGAACATGTCATCATCAATGCTCACTCCCTCTGCTTGCAGAGAGAAAATGGCTCTCTGTTGCTTCCACAGCTCAAAAGGCAGTTGGATATTTTCTAACGAGGCATCAAAAGCTGCGAGGTGGCCATCTTGCCACTCTACATCGCTACGCAGAATATCTAAGCTATTGATGTGATTGATCTGAATACCTGGCACATCCCACTCTTTGCTTAGTAGGCTTTGGGTCTGTTTCTGATTGAGTCGTAAGCCATCGACGGTCACATTCACCAACGACCAATCTTGCTGATACTGCTCTGCTTGACCAGAAATTTTGGCACCACGCCAGTCAAACGAAGCGCCATACAGGGTGCTATCACTTGGTTTAAGATCTAGGTCAATCAACAGGTTATCGAACGCTTCGCCTTGCCAATACAGCTGTGAGGCAGAAAGTTGGGTTTTTCCATAAGGTAGAAGTGAGTTGTCGTTGTTCCACGTTGGGTCGGAGATCTGAAGATCGATGCCTCGCGCGTTAAAGTCTGGGGTTGAAAAGTCGAGATTGTTGATGGCCAGCTGGTGGATCTTAATGCTTGGCTGGGTAAATAAAGAGGCGAGCGTTTCTAGGTCGTCGGCTTCTAACTGCAGTCCGCTGATCAAAACAGATTCAAAGACCAGTTTGGCCTCCGTAATCGAGCTGGAGCTGAACCAAAGGTCAATCTTGTCGATATACAGCGGTGTTTGTTTTTCAGGTTGGCTTTGGGTAATGCCCATTAAGGTGATGTGATAAGGCGACTGGTACTCAACATCTTCAATGAGCACAGGTTGTTCAATCGCATGTTTGATAAAAAAGTTAGTAATATCCGTACGGTATTGGGTTTGCAGGCTTAATAGCAATGCTGCGATAGTTGCAACGGCGATAGCCAACGCAATGCCGAACACCATGAATACCTTTTTCATTCCCTGAAAGCCTTAAATTTCAATCGTCTTAAAACAGAGTGGAACAAAAAGGGTCAAGCAGCAACAAAAAAGCCCCTCAAAAGAGGTAACACTGATCATTTAAGCATTTTCCTGATCAGTTGAACGATCCTACAGATG